>NZ_CP053831.1:1500000-1773478 GCF_013372205.1 Campylobacter mucosalis | reverse complement strand
AACCAAACCTTTTTTATATTAAAATGGGTATTTGATATTTTATCTTAAGTTTGATAAATTGTAGTTAAAGTGTGAATAAGTATTTATTCACATTGTGAAAAAATATGTGAATAACTTTTAAAAAGGTAAAAATGAAAATTCTTGGAATCGACCCAGGATCGCGAAATTGTGGCTATGCGATAGTTGAGAAAAGCCTTAGAAAAACGACACTTATTGAGGCTGGACTTATAAAGATAAAGCAGGATCGTTTGCAGTATCAAATCACTGAGCTTTGTGAGGGACTTGATGTGATTTTTAAAAATCATAGCTTTGATGAGGTTGCGATTGAGGATATATTTTTTGCTTACAACCCTAAAACTGTTTTAAAACTTGCTCAATTTCGTGGTGCTTTAAGTCTTAAAATTTTACAACTTCACGGCGATTTTGCCGAATACACTCCACTTCAAGTAAAAAAAGCCGTAACAGGCAAGGCAAAGGCACAAAAGGAGCAGGTGGCATTTATGGTAAAGAAAATTTTAGGCATCACAAAAGAGATAAAACCGCTTGATATAACTGACGCCATTGCTGTGGCTTTAACACACGCAAATAAAATTAAGAATTAAATAATAACTTTTTTAAATTTAAAGGAAATTTTAACAAATTTTATACAATAATTATTTGGAGTGTTTAAATACACCGATTATAATAGGAGATTTTGATGTTTAAGAATATGAAAATATCGACGAAGCTGACGCTTGTTAGCTGTGGGTTGTCACTACTTGCACTTGTGCTTGTAATTAGTATAGTTGCGTATAAAACGCTAAAAATAACAAACGAGGAAAATAGTAGATATATGAGTAATGCTATGCAGTCAAACGCTAATGCTATATCAGCATTTTTCTCAAATGCATTGCAAAGCTCAAGAGTACTTGCAGAGACTATTTCTGGTTCTTTAGAGGCTGGTCATAAACTTACGCCGCAAATTATTGGAGATATATTTTTACACGTTCAAAAGGAAAATCCAGATTTTATGAGTATTTGGTTTATGAGTGATAGCGATGAGTTTTATAACCGCGAAATAGACGGTGGAAATGACGCATTTTACGCTTCAAATGGACTTTTTGCACCTTGGGTGACAAATACTTCTGGCTCTTCAAAAATTACAAAACGAACAAACGAATACCGAAATGGTGAGTATTACACAACTTCAAAAAACAGCGGAAAACCAGCCATACTTGATCCGTATTTTTACAAATTTGGTGAGCAAAATTTACTTGTAACTTCATTTACTACGCCTGTTTATGCACACGGAAAATTTGTAGGTACTATGGGCATTGCGATGAAGTTAGAAAAAATTCAAAATTTGGTAAATAACATCAAGTTATTTAAAACAGATAGTAGTTTTTTAATTTCTCATACTGGTAAGCTCTTATCGCATGTAAAACTAGATTTGATTGGTAAAAAAATGACTGATGTAAATCCAGACTTGCAGCCGATAATGAATGCTCTAAGCAAGCTAGAACCATACGAGATGAGTGCTATCTCAGCTGTAACAAAAAAGCTATCAAAGGTTGTTTATGCTAGTGTTGATATGCCAAATTTTGATAAAAGTTGGGGTGTAGTTTTGGTGGTTGATCATGATGAAGCTATGGAAGAGACTACAAATCTTAGAAATTTTATGATAAGTATAGCGGTGGTATCGATAATCGTTTTAATGGTTATAATGTGGATTTATTCAAAAACATTTGGTTCTAGGATAGAAAATATCGGCAAAGCACTTGCAAATTTCTTTGACTTTTTAAACTACAAGACCCAAAAAGCAGATCTCATAAAAATACGTGCAAACGATGAGATCGGGAAAATGGGTATGCTTATTAACGAAAACATCAAACAAATCGAACAAAACCTATCCGAACAAAATGCTTTCATAGCTGACGCTAATACTCTTGTAAATAGTATCAAAGACGGAAATTTCACAGCAACCCTAAATGCACAGACGATAAACCCTGCACTAAACAGACTAAAATCTGCATTTATTGATCTTCAAGAGGGGCTAAGCAAAGCAATATCTAAAGATGGACAAGAGGTATTAAAACTCCTTGAGAGTTATAAACGTTCAGACTTTACAGCTAGACTTGATGATAATGGCACAATGGCAAGTGGTATAAACCAACTTGGTATTGAAATTTCAAATATGCTCCGTGACAACCTAGACAAAGCTGAAATTCTAGAGCAAAAAGCTCAGATACTAAGTGATTCTATGAAAGAGCTAACAGATGGAGCAAATAGCCAAGCAAATAGCTTGCAAGAGAGTGCTGCAGCAGTAGAACAGATGAGCTCATCAATGAGTGCCATATCTCAAAAGACACAAGATGTTATAAGACAATCTGAAGAGATTAAAAACATAATAACAATAATAAGAGATATAGCAGACCAAACAAACCTACTAGCACTAAATGCTGCTATTGAAGCAGCCAGAGCAGGAGAACACGGACGTGGATTTGCTGTTGTTGCTGATGAAGTAAGAAAACTAGCTGAGAGAACTCAAAAGTCACTTGGAGAGATAGAAGCAAATACAAATGTACTAGCTCAATCAATCAATGAGATGAGTGAATCAATAAAAGAGCAAGCTGAAGGTATAAATATGATAAATCAATCAGTAGCTCAGATAGATAACCTTACACGTGCAAATGTATCAGTAGCTAATAGAACTAATGAAGTAACAGCTGAGGTAGATAATATGGCTAAAGATATTGTTAGTGAGGTTAGGAAGAAGAAATTTTAGGTAATTTTAGACAAATTTTGGCATAATCAGACTTAATTTTATAAGGAGAAAAGTGCCAAAATTTGCCCTTTTTATAACTACAAAAGCTCTACACAGCTTTAATCTTTACAAAAGCGATAAAAGACGGCTAAAAAAGTATCCAAATTTGAAATATCAAAGCGGATTTTTACTCTCTCGCTCTTTAAAATGGCAGTTTAAACTAAAAGATAAAATTTGTATATCACATAAGAAAGATATCTGCGTTATAGCACGTTCTAAGCGTAAAATCGGCATTGATATAGAGGAGCTAAAAGAGCGAAATTTTGGTGCTGTTATGGATTTTTGTTTTAGCGATGATGAGAAAAATTTGGTTAAAAATGCAGATGACAAACTTTTAGCTTTTTATCAAATTTACACAACCAAAGAGGCTTTTATCAAGTTACAAAATTTAGGCTTTTCTCATTTGCAATCAGTGAATTTTAATGCAATTTTAAATAGAATGAAAACCAAACACATAACATATAAAAATTTTTTAATAACTATAGTTTATAAAGGAAAATGATGAAATTTTGGCTAGTTTTTATAGCTATTTTTTTAGCTGGTTGCGTTCATAAAATTAACGTGCCAAAGCTTAGCAATTTTAGCCAAAAAGAGTTTATCATAAGCGATGAAAACACGGCAAATAGGCTTTTTGTAAGTAGTCAAGACGGAATTTATAGATTTGTTATGTTTAACCCTTTTGGTGTGCCACTAGCTGATAAAGAGTTAAAAGATTCTAAATTTAAAAGCCTGAAATTTCTACCACCAAACGCTGATTTTAACGAGCTTTTTTTAGGAATTTTAGAGGTTTTAAGCAAAAATGCAAAAGAGGCGACGATAAAGACAGATAAGAAAATTTATAAGGTTAAAAATGTATCTTAGTTTGCCACGAATTTTTAGTCCATTTGGCGATGAAAACGCACTTTTTGACGCGTGTTGCAGTGGCAAAAGAGCGTTAAAAACAAGGCAAATTTTGGACAAAAATTTTCTTGTTGGCAGTATAGATTTAGCTTTGCCAAATTTTAGTCACAAGACGGATAAAATTTATAAAACTAGAACCAATCAAATTTTACTAGCTACTATTTTAGAGTTAGAAAATGAGGTAAAAAACGCAATTAAAAAATACGGCAAAGACCGAGTTGGCGTGGTTATTGGCACAACTACTGCTGGTGTTGAAGAAAATTATGAAGCTTTTAAGGGCGAAAATTTTAATAAAAGTGAGTTTTTAATGGATAGAAACTCGCTATCAAATCCAGCAAATTTTGTACGTGAGTTTTTTGGACTAAACTCACTTTGTATCGGTGTTTCAACCGCTTGTACCTCGGGGATTAAAGCGTTTGAAAGTGCTAGAAATTTCATAAATCTAAATCTTTGTGACGCCGTTATAGTTGGCGGTGTTGATAGTCTAAATTCACTCACAATACACGGATTTAACTCGCTTGGAGTGCTATCAAACAGCCCATCAAAGCCATTTTGCAAGGATAGAGACGGCATAAATATCGGCGAAGCAGCAGCTGTGTTTTTAATGTGTCGTGATAAAATTTCAGACTACAAACTAAAAGCGGTTGCTACAAATTGCGACGCCTTTCATATCACACAGCCAAATCCAGAGGCGAGTGAGCAGATAAAACTCATAAATGAGCTAACTTTAAACCACAAAATCGACTACATCAACGCTCACGCAACTGGCACACAGGCAAATGAGATAATGGAGACAAAGGCGATTTTTAGCACCTTGCCAAACGCCACAACTAGCGGTATAAAGGCAAATATCGGACACACACTAGGGGCTGCTGGTGCGGTTGAAGCTGGAATTTGCCTAATGGCAATAAAACAAAAAATGATACCTATGCAGATTTTAGATGAGTTTGACAGCACGCTTTCGCCCATAAATTTAGCTACAAAAAGTGTTAAAAGTGAAGTAAAAAACTGCCTAAATTTATCATTTGCATTTGGCGGAGATAATGCGGGTATGGTGGTTGGAGTAGATGATGAGAGTTAATTTACCACATAGTGGCGATATGGTTTTAATTGATGAAGTGCTTGAATTTGGCGAGGGTTTTATAAGTGTTAAAAGCAAGATAAAACCGCAAAATGCCTTTTTAGAAAATGAGAAATTTTACACATATAAGTGCATTGAGATGATGGCACAAAGCCTTGGAGCTTACAAGGGGCTTTATAATAAAGATAATTTTTCAATCGGATTTTTGCTTGGTGCTAGGGATTTTGAAATTTACAAAAACACCCTAAATATCGACGATGAACTGACGATAAAGTCAAATGTTTCAATGCAAGATGAGAGTGGTTTTGGGGTTTGGTATAGTGAAATTTTGCTTAAAGATGAGCTTATTGCAAAAGCAACTTTAAGCGTTCTAAGCCCCAGCAAAGAGCAATTTTTGGAGTTAAAAAATGCAAAATAGAGTTTTAATAACAGGCAGTTCAAGAGGTATTGGTAGAGCCATAGCCTTGCGTCTTGCAAAGGCTGGATATAAGGTCACAATAAACGCAAGAAAAGATAGCGATGAGTTAAAAAGTCTGCAAAACGAGCTTGGCGAAAATTTTAGTAGCAAACTCATATTTGATGTTAGCGACACGCAAAAATCGCGTGAAGCCATAACGGATGACATTGAGCAAAATGGAGCATATTACGCTATTATCTTAAATGCCGGAATTACGGCTGATAATACCTTTGTAGCTTTAAGCGAAGATGAGTGGAAGGGTGTGATTGATGTAAATTTGCATAGTTTTTATAACGTTTTAAACCCAAGCCTAATGCCACTAATCCGCACTAAAAAGCCCGGACGCGTAGTTGCCATAACCTCAGTAAGTGGTGTCATAGGCAACAGAGGGCAAAGCAACTACGCTGCAAGCAAGGCTGGTGTTGACGGAGCGATTAAAAGCCTAGCCATTGAACTTGCAAGTCGCAATATAACGGTAAATTCAGTCGCTTGTGGAGTGATACAAACTGATATGACAGAAAATATAAATGAGGATTTTATAAAATTTGCAGTCCCTGCAAAACGTGCTGGTAGCGTTGATGAGGTAAGTGGCGTGGTTGAATTTTTGCTTAGCAAGGACGCAAGTTATATCACAAGACAGGTTATAGGGGTAAATGGCGGATTATGCTAAATAGAGTTTTTATAAGCGGATACGGCTTTGTAAGTGCCTTTGGCAAGAGCTGGGCAGAGTTTAAAACTGCACTTGATGAGAATAAAAGTGCCGTCAGATATATGAGTGAGTGGGATAAATATAAAGATTTAATGACAAAAATCGCAGCACCCATTGACGGCTACACACCACCAAAAGAGTGGGATAGAAAGCAACTTCGCTCACTTGGCAGGGTTTCGCAGTATGCAGTAGAGGCTGCTGGACTTGCTATAAAAGACGCTGGTTTAAATGAGAGTGAAATTTTAAAATTTGGCGTTGCTAGTGGTAGTAGCACAGGAAGCACTGACGCAATAGCTTTGATGGCAAAACTTTTATTAAATGGGCAGAGTGATTGCAACGCAAATACCTACATAAAAATGATGCCACATACGACGGCTGCAAATATAGCACTTTTTTACAAATTAACAGGACGCATTATCCCAACTTCAAGTGCTTGCACGAGTGCATCTCACGCCATTGGCTATGCGTATGAGAGCATAAAATACGGAATGTGTGAAGCGATGATAGCAGGAGGAGCAGAAGAGCTTTGCCCTAGCGAAGCATACGTATTTGACACACTTTATGCCACAAGCACGAAAAATGACAGACCAAATTTAACTCCAGCCCCATTTGATGAGAGCAGAGATGGCTTGGTGCTTGGTGAAGGTGGTGCTTACGTTGTGCTTGAGAGCGAAGCTAGTTTAAAAAGGCGTGGTGGCAAAGCAATTGCCGAAGTTGTAGGCTTTGGCTCAACTTGTGATGGCACTCATATCACTCGCCCAAACTCGCCAACGATGAAAGAGGCTATGGAATTTGCACTTAAGGACGCTAAAATTTTGCCTCAAGATATCGGCTACATAAACGCCCACGCCACAGCTACAAAACACGGAGATATAGCCGAAAGTATCGCTACAAACGAGCTTTTTGGGCAAAATATAGCAATAAGCTCACTAAAAGGGCATATCGGACACACACTTGGTGCGTGTGGTGCTATTGAAGCGATTGTTAGCATCATGATGATGAATGAAAACTGCTTTTATCCAACTAGAAATTTAAATAGAGTTGATAGTGAGTGTGCGAAGCTTAACTATCTAAGAGTAAAAACCGCGATAGATACGCAGTTTGTAATGAGTAACAACTTTGCCTTTGGCGGAGTAAATACAAGTCTTATATTTAAAAAACTTTAAAGGAGAAAAAATGAGAAAAATTTTAGTCATTGGTGCGGTTTTCGCACTTTTATTTGCTGGGTGTGGCGCTAAAAATCGTACGATAAGAAACGCTATAAAAGATAACAACACAACCGTGTTAGATGAGAGAATAACACCAGAAAATATAAACAGATATGTTGCCAAAGGTATGACTCCGCTAATGTTTGCTATACGTAATGGTGTAAATTTAGACACCATAAAAGACTTAGTAAACAAAGGGGCTGACGTAAATCAAGCAAACAGAAAGCTTCACGACCCTATTTATTACTCAGTTATTTATAACAGACTTGATGTGCTTAAATACCTAGTTTCAGTAGGTGCAACGTCAAAAATTTCGCTACAACACTTAAAAGATATAGCTGGTAAAAAAGGCTTTTTGGATGTACAAACATATTTAGAAACATTAAAATTCTAAGGAGTAAAAATGAAAAAAGTTTTAGTTACTGCTATGGCAGTTGTGTTTTTTGTAGGTTGTGGTGTGTCTGACAAGTCAAAAGTCGTAAGATCAGACGGCTCAAATGCTATTGCCCGCTACTCTATCGCAGACGCGTTAAACTCGCAACTTGCAAAAGAGAAGCTACCAAGCGACGTCAAATTTGTCTTTGGTGCTTCACAAGGCAAGGTTGTCAAAAAAGGTCTAGTTTTAAACAAAAAGACAAATGGCGTTGGCAAAAGCAACGAAGAGTCTTGCCAGAGAGCCTTTATCTTAGCACTTGTAAGCTTTGCTGATAGTGCCAAGCAAGAGGGTGCAAACAAGGTTGTAAATTTAGTAAGCTACTTTAAAAAGCAAGAGTTTAAAAGCACGACTGAGTATGAGTGTGCCATTGGCAATCTAATGAGTGGCGTAGCCTTAAAAGGCGATATCGCAAAGTGATAAGATTTAATATCTCAGATTTTAGAGCCATTAGTTTTAATATCGGTGGCGAGTATGAGCGTGAGCCTGACATTTCGCGTATCGCTCCTATCTCTCGCCGAAGATTAAGCCAGTGTGCTAAATTTTGTGTTGATATCACAAGCCAGATTAAGCTAGATATGCCTATCATTTTTAGCTCGTATCTTGGCGAAACAAACCGCTGTCTTGATCTGCTTAGTGCGTTAAAAAGCGAGGTTTCACCCACATCTTTTAGCCTCTCAGTCTTAAATGCGACACCTGCTATGCTAAGCATTGATGCTAAAAATACCAGTCCAGTATTTGCCATATCAGCAATGGCAAGTGTTGAGTATGCGATAATAAACGCTTTAAAATTTGAACGTGCTTTTGTCATTAGCTACTTTGAGGGCGCAAATAAAGATTACTACAAAGAAGAGCCATTTGCCGTTGCTATTGGTATGCTAATCACAAAGGGGGGCGATTTTAGTTTGAAATTTAGCCCTGATAAAACAGCGCCAAATCACAGCGAAGTTTGCTTTTTATCAAATTACGGCAAAAGCAGAGCGTGGCATAGCTTTGACGGAGCGTTAAAATGGGAGTATAAATGCAACTATTAAGAATTACAAGGGCGGCATTTTTATACTCATCTTTTGGGCTTATCTGTCTTTTTGGTGATCTGCTTTTTATGCCGATTGTGATTTTTGGGCTAAATAAATTTGAGCTTGTGAAGAGATTTTGCCGTGAGCTTGTTAGACTATCTTGGGGCTTTTTTATATGGCTTTGCAAGGTTAGTGGCTATTTAAAAGCCCAGTTTAACGCTAGTAATTTAGGCAAAAGTGGCGAGATCATCATCGCAAACCACCCGTCACTGCTTGATGTTGTATTCTTTTTAAGTAGTGTTAAAAATTTAAACTGCGTTGTAAAAGGCGAACTTGGTAAAAATATCTTTTTAGCCTTTGCTATAAAAGCTTGTGGTTATATCTCAAATGAGGATAACGAAAAACTCTTAGAGCAAAGTCTAAATGCCTTAAAAAACGGCGAAAGTTTGCTGATATTTCCTGAGGGCACTCGCACAAAAGATGAGATTGTTTTTCATAAAGCACCATTTTTTATAGCGATTAAGGCGGCTAAAATTTTAACGCCTGTCGTTATAGATATGAAGCCACGAAGCCTTAGAAAAGACGAGAGCTGGTTTAGTGTGCCAAGTGAGTGCATTAGCTACAAATTTAAAACGACAACGAGCTTAAATTTGAGCGATTTTTTAGCAAACAGACCAGATCCGATTAGAGTTAGACTTTTACAAGATGAGATTTTAAAAATTTACAAGGAGTTAAGATGATAGATGAGGTTAAGGAGTTTATAATTGAAAGCCTAAATCTTTCAGACATTAGACCAAGCGATATAGACGAGAACGCACCGCTTTTTAATGACGGCTTAGGGCTTGATAGCGTTGATGCATTAGAGCTTGGACTTGCCATCTCAAAGCGTTATGGCATAGTGCTTGATAGCAAAAATGAGAATTTAAAGCAGATATTTTCAAACGTTACAAACCTAGCCCAGTTTATAAAGGAGAACAAAAATGACTCAAAATGAGATATTTGAAATTTTAAAAAACGCACTAATTACACTTTTTGAGATAGATGAGGCTAAGATAACGCCACAAAGCCTAATTTATGAGGATTTAGGCATTGATAGCATTGACGCTGTTGATCTGATTGATCACGTTAAAAAGCAGACTGGATATCGTTTAATGCCTGAGGATTTTAAAAACGTTAAAACGCTTGAAGATATAGCAAAAGCGGTAGCAAAAAAGCTTGGTGATAGTTAAAATTTTGCTTGTCGTTTTTGGGATTTTTTACCCGTTTACGATTGTATTTTTTGCGGATTTTACGCCTATTACTGTTTTGATTTTAGCCTTTTTGTGGGGTTTGAAATTTTACTTTTCAAAAGAGAAATTTGAGCTTTTTGTGGCTGTATTTTTTATTTTGATTTTTGCATTAGATGGGCTAAAATTTGCATATCCTATCATAATTAGTATGTTTATGTTTGCCGTTTTTTATGCAAGTTTAAAAGATGTGCCGATAATTACAAAATTTGCACTTTTAAAAGAGCCAAATTTAGACGAAAAAGGGCGTATTTATACACGCAAACTTACAAAAATTTGGATATGTTTTTTTGCGATAAATGCTATAGTCTGCCTTATTTTAGCATTTTTAAACGATAAGGCGTGGGCATTTTATAGCGGATTTTTATCCTATGTTTTGATAGGAATTTTGTTTTTTGGCGAGATAGTTTATAGGAGATTTGTTTTAAAGGTATGATAGAGTTTTTAGAAAATTACAAAGAGCGTATCGCCCTAGCAATTAGCGGTTTAAAGGCACTTGGCGTTAAAGATGTTAAAATTTATTTAGAAGATAGTAGCGACTTTATCGTGGCGTTTTTTGCGGCACTTTCGCTTGATTTAAAGCCTCTTGTTTTAAGCTCAAATTTCAGTGATGATGATCGGTTTTTTATTGATGATTTAAACAAAATTTTATCAAATAAACCAAGTGAGTTTAATATCAGCAAGGACGCCAAATTTTATCTAAAAACATCTGGTAGCAGTGGCGAGGCAAAGCTCATAGAAAAATCCCTTCATCAGATGAAAACAGAGGCTTTGGCTCTTAAAGATAGCTTTGAGTTTGGTGGCGAGTTTTTAGCAAGTGTTAGCCACCAACATATGTTTGGACTTACGTTTAAAATTTTCTTACCGCTTATTTTAGGTGCAAAAATAGAGCCAAAATTTCTAAATTATCCAGAGTTTATCTACGAAAAAGAGCTAAATAACCGCACTTTAATAAGCTCCCCAACTATCTTAAAAGCACTTTTACAAAATAGTAAAAAAGGGCTTTTAAGCGGTCTTAAAAACATAATTTGTGCTGGTGCAAGGCTTGATGATGATTTAAGAGATGAGATTAATAGCCTTACAACCTGCATAAATATCTATGGAAGCACAGAAACTGGCGTTGTAGCATTTGATAAAAACAGCGGATTTAGGGCGATTAGCGGTGTTAAATTAAACACCAAAGATGATGTTTTGGTGGTTAGTTCGCCTTGGTGTGAGAGCTTTAAAACAAGCGATTTGGCGTTGGTTAATGGCGATGAGCTCACGCTTTTAGGCAGAGCCGATAGGATAGTAAAGATAAATGAAAAACGCATAAGTCTTGATAGCGTTGAGAGGCTTATTTTATCAAACGAGCTTATAGATGACTGCGTGTGCGTAGCAAACAACACAAAAGAGCGAATAAGTGCGATAATTTGCCTAAGCAACAAGGGTAAAGAGCTATTTAGAAGTGACGGCAAAATAGCCGTTAGCAACGCTTTAAAAGGCGATTTAAGGGCTGAGTTTGCAAACAATATAAGGCATTTTAAAATAGTCCCAAAAATAGAGCGAAATCAGCAGGGCAAACTGCCTAAAATTTTAGCCGATGAGCTGTTAAATAAAAGATATAAATTTGAGTTTAAACAAGAGAGTTTAAGCGAGACAAACGCTGTGTTTAGTGCGTTTGTTGGCTATGAGCTGTTTTATTTTGACGGACATTTTTTGGATTTTCCACTCGTGCCTGGATTTGTGCAAGTTGAGTGTATTTATAAGTTAGCAAAAGAACTCAGACTTGATTTAACGAGCACAAATAAAATTGAAGCTATGAAATTTAATGGCTTTTTACGCCCCGGCGATAGTGCAAAATTTGAGCTAAATATCAAAAATAACAAGCTTTATTTTAATATTTTTGCAAATGACAAGGCAAGTGCAAGTGGTAGAATATGTATAAATTAGCCTTTTTAATACCGCATTTTAATCATAGCAAAAATTTGGCAAAACTAATTAAGAGATTAAGCGAATTTGAGTGTGAAATTTTAATCGTTGATGATGGTTCAGATAAAGAGCATAAAGAGATTTTAAAGACGCTAAATGCAAAGATAATTTATAGAAAAACTAATGGGGGCAAGGGGGCTGCTGTAAAGGACGGCTTTAAATTTTTAGCACAAAATGGCTTTACGCACGCACTTCAAATAGATGCCGATATGCAGCACGATGTTTCGTATTTAAGTGGTTTTTTAACGCTTAGCAAAGAGCGTCAAAACGCACTAATTTGTGCCAATCCAATCTACGGCAAAGACGCTCCAAAAGCAAGGCTTTATGGCAGAAAAATCACAAATTTTTGGGTTTATATAAACACGCTTGGAGCAAGGATTAAAGACGCTATGTGCGGACTTCGTATCTATCCGCTAGAAGCTGTAAGTAAAATTTTACACCACTGCAAAGCTGATAAAATGGACTTTGATATAGATATTTTGTATCTACTTTTTAAGGCAGAGATTGAGATTTTATGGTTTGATGTGCCAGTTAGATATGAAAAGGACGGAGTGTCTCATTTTAGGGCGTTTAAAGATAATATTTTAATTAGCAAAACTCACGCAAAGCACTTTTTTGCTTTGCCAAAATTTATATTTAAAAGGCTAATAGGTGGCTAATTCTTGGCATTTGCAAAGAGAAAAAGCAGGTAGAACGCTTCTTAAAATCACGCTATTTTTAGTAGCTTTTACGCCTAAAATTTTGCTAACGCCTATCGTTTTTTTAGTTAGTTTTATCTATTATTTGACGTGTAAAAATGAGCGTGAGAACATAAAATTTTACCTTCATTTGATATCACAAAATGGTGTAAAGCCAAAATGGGCGTTTTGGAATTTTTACCATTTTGCTATATCGATTTGCGATAAATTTCGCGTTTGGCAAGGCAAGATAGGCAAAAAAGAGATAATTTTAACAAACCCAAACGAGATAAGAAACGAGTTTTTAAACGATAAAAAGGGCAGGGTGCTTTTAGTTAGTCACTTTGGAAACATAGATATTGCAAGGGCTATCTCAAATGAAGTTGCAAATTTAGATATCACGATTTTAATGTATACAAAGCATTCAAGCGAGTTTTTTAAAATTTTAAATGAAGTTAGCAAAGTGCCAGTTAAAATGCTTGAAGTTGGTGAGCTTGATATGGCTACAATGCTAAAAATCAAAGAGATTATTGATAGTGGCGGACATATCGGCATTATGGGCGATAGAGCGGTGGTAAATGGCGATAAAAACGCAAGAGTAAAACTCTTAGGGCGTGAGTGCGAGATAGGTGCTGGGGCGTATTTTTTAGCACACCTTTTAAAGACAAAACTTAGTACGTTTTGGGCGATAAAAAATGGCAAAAATTATGAGCTAACATTTGAGCATATCGCCGATGAAGTGGTGCTTGATAGAAGCAAAAACACAGATAAATACGCTCAAATTTATGCTGATAAACTTGCAATTATGTGTAAAAAATATCCGCATTTATGGTTTAATTTTTTTGATTTTTGGGGTGTTAAATGATAGAGTTTTTGCATAAAATTAGAGTTGAGTTTTATGACGTTGATAGTATGGACGTGGTTTGGCACGGCAACTATATTAAATTTTTTGAAGCGGCTAGGTGTGCGTTTTTAAGGCATATTGGCTATGATTATACAAATTTTAGGGACGAAGGCTTTGTTTTGCCAGTTGTAAAACTTGATGTTAAATACATTAAACCGATATTTTTTGGCGATGAGATTAGCATTTTGGTTCGCTTAAAAGACGCTACAACTATGTTAAAATTAGAGTATGAAGTGCGAAAAGATGATGAAATTTTAAGCATTGCAAACACCACACAAGCTTGTGTTGATATCAAAAAACGCCTTACGATGTTTGAGCTACCAAGCGGATTTTATGAGGCGTTAAAGGCAAAATATGAGAGTTAAAATTTTACTATTTTTAATGATTAAAATCGCATTTTGTTTTGATATTTATGAGCTTAAAAATATCGTTAAAAACGATGTTAGCGGAGATTTTAATCAGACAAAAAATATCACTGGATTTAAAAGGGCGATTTTTAGCAGTGGCGAGTTTAGTATTAAAAAGAGCCAGTTTGTTATGACGACGCTAAAACCAGTTTTTAGTAGCGTTAAAGTAGATGAAAATGGCGTGTTTGTTATGCAAAATAACCAGTGGCAAAAAGAGAGCAAAAGTGCTGATATAACGCTTTTATTAAACATCATAAATTTAAATATAGACGCGTTAAAACCCGAGTTTGATATAAATTTAGTCGGCACAAAAGAGAACTGGCAGGTTAGCTTAACACCAAAAGGCTATCTAATATCAAAAATCTTTAAGAGTATTGAAATTTTTGGCACAAACTACGTTAAAAAGATAGTTTTAACCGAAATAAATGGTGATGAAACAATAAACGAATTTAGCATAAGATGAAAAAAACATTAGCCATTTTTAGTTTCATTTTTTTGCTTTTGTGCTTTTATGTGGGTTTTAATTTTCACAGGGTAAATAACGATATTTTTAGCTTCTTAAACATTAGCCAAAATGCCGTATTTAAGGCATTAAACGATAATTTGGCAAATGAGATTAATATACTTGTTAAAGATGAAGCAAGTTTAAAAAAACTAGAAAATTTTAAAATTTTTAGTGAAATTTTTTACAAAATAGAGAATTTAGATGAGCTACAAAACGAGCTAAAACTGGCAAAACTAGCACTTTTTAAGGGCGAGATAGATGATGAGTTTAAAAATCTAGTCATTAAAAATATCTACTCGCCCATAAATGGTGGGCTTTTGGGTTTAAAAGATGATATTTTGGGGCTTTTAAATTTTGCTAGTATTTTAAATTTGGGCTCAAATATCAAAATAGATACAAAAACAGGGTTTTTAAGGGCTGATGATTTTATCTATGCAAAAGCCACGCTAAAAGATAACTACGATCAAAACGAGCTTTTAAAGGCTTATAAAGTGCTAAAAAACGACGGCGCTATCGTTAGTGGTGGTGCTATTTTTAGTGCATTTGGTAAGACGCAGGGCGTAAAAGAGAGTGCTGTTATGGGCGTTGTCGGCGTGATTTTGTGCGTTGCGTTTTTGCTTACAATGTTTTGTAGTTTTAAGATATTTTTTATATTTTTAGCACCAATTTTTGGCTTTGTTTGTGGGCTTAGCGGTTCATTTTTATTTTTTGAAAATGTCCATATTTTGGTGATTGTTATTAGCACGAGCTTGGTTGGGCTTATGCTTGATTTTAGCTGTGGTTGGCTTGGTTTGGAGCGTGAAAAAACTATAAATGCAAGTAGCGTTTTTAAGCTAAAAAGGCTATTTTTACTAGCACTCTTAATCACAACTAGCGGTTATTTGCTATTTTTACTCTCGCCTATGAATTTTTTGCATCAAATTGCCATTTTTAGCGTATTTGGGCTTTTTGGTTCGTTCTTAATCTCATATTTTTTAATCCCAAAAATTTTTGACGGCACCAAGTTTAAAAATGTAAATTTCATAGAAAATTTACTACTTAAAAGTGAGAATTTCTTTGTTAAGTTAAAATTTAGCCCATTTTATGCGGTTTTATTAGTGCTGGTTTGCCTTATTTTATTTGGTTTTGCAGATTTTAAAGATGATGTTAGAAACTATGCTAGTTCGCCAAAAGAGCTAATTAGCGACGCACAAAAGCTATCAAAAATTAGCGGTGTAAAAAGCGATTTAAGGCTGGTTTTTACACAAAATGTTAATCCAGATTTAACCACTCTTAGCAAGGTAGCAAACATCAGCTATCTTTATGGTTTTATAAACGAGCCAAACAGACAAGAGTTAATAAAGCAAAAGCTTAAAAGCTTGCATTTTAGCGACTTTAATGACGAGATAAAAAGCGAGATAGACACACTAGTCATCTTAAATGAGAGTGAGTTAAAAAATCTTAAAATTTTAAAAAATTTTAGCTTTTTCTTTGAAAATCCAAATTACATAGTTGTAAACGAGATAAAAGATAGGGCAAAATTTGATGAAATTTTATCCCAAAATGGGCTTAAATTTTATGATTTAACACAGATGATAAATGAAAATCTCACAGCCGTTAAAATAAACGCCCTTTGCTTAAAATTACTTGGCATAGCACTTGCCTTTATTTTGCTCTATTTTGTATTTGATTTAAAAAGGGCTTTGGTTTTAACGGGGCTTATTTTTGGCGTTAGCATCGTTACTCTTACGATATTTTTGCTCTTTTTAGATATTAATATTTTTGTGGTTTTTGGCGTGATTTTAGCAAGTGCTGTTGGGGTTGATTATCTACTTTTTGCCCTAAAAGAGGCGTCTAGTAAGGATAAAATTTTTGGCATTAGCGTGGCTGGGATCACTAGCATTTTTAGCTTTGGTGTGCTTTGTATGAGTCAAACACACGCTGTTTTTAGCTTTGGAGCTAGTGTTTGTGTGGCGATTTTTTTAAATATGCTATGTGCTTTTATACTTAGCTCTAAGTATAAATAAAAACTACTTATAAAACTTAAGAATATATGGTAAAAACAAAGTAAAATTCAAAAATTTACCCAATAAAATAAAATTTAAAATTTTAAAATCCCTAAATATAGCCATTAATATTATATCTTATAAAAATATAAAATAAAAAAATTATATAAAAAAATACAAAAATGTCAGCTATCTGACAGACAAAATTTTCAAAATTTCATAAAATCGCTAAACAATTTCATAAAAAGGCAACAAGGAGGATTTATGAAACAGCATAAATTTGTTATCGCTGACCATAAGCGTTGCATAGGCTGTGCCACTTGTATGGCAGCCTGTTTTAAGAGTGCTTATGGCGGGAGCTAATTTTGTATCAGCAAGTGTTGGCAAGGTTACAGCACCATTTCACGAGCTTTTTATACGCGGAATTTTTTGTAACGTTTTTGTTTGTATGGCTGTTTGGACGGCTACTAGCGAGAGCAATTTAACTGGCAAATTCTTTGCTATTTTGTGGATGATAGCTGCGTTTGTGGCTTGTTCTATGGAGCACTGCGTTGCAAATATGTTCATCATCACATCAGGTCTTATCGCTAAAGCTCACTATTTAGCTGAAGTTGGTGGCGATATGAATGCACTTGCTCACTTAGTTCACAGTAGTGTTGATGGACTAAATTCTCTAAACGTAGGAAGCTTTTTTGTAAAAAATCTCATTCCAGTAACGCTTGGCAATATAGTTGGCGGTCTATTCTTTGTAGGACTTGTCGGCTTTATGGCAAATAAATTTGAGATGAAAAAGGATTGATTTAATACTAAAAAAAAGGGGCAATCGCCCCTAAATTTTACTCGCTAACTAGCTCTATATAAGCCATTTCGGCAGCGTCGCCACGGCGAATGCGAGTTTTGATGATACGAGTATAACCACCATTGCGATTTGCAAATTTTGGTGCTACTTCTGTTACAAGCTTGTTTGTGCTCTCTTTATCTTGTAAATTAGCAAAAACAGCTCTATGAGCGTTAAAATCGCCCTTTCTAGCCCTTGTAATAAGCTTTTCAATATAGCTTCTTAACTCTTTTGCTTTTGGCAAAGTTGTCTCTATCTTACCGCTTTTTATGATTGCAATTGCTAAATTTTTAAGCAAAGCAGAGCGGTGAGATGAGGTTCTGCCAAGTTTTCTATATCCGTGTTTATGTCTCATTTGCTGATCCTTGTTTTATTCTTTTGCACTCATTTGTGACTTTAGCTCAGCTATCTTCTTTTTTAGCTGATCTTTGCTGTCTTTTAAGACATCAGAACCAATAGGATATCCGATCTCTTCCATAACAGCTTTTATCTCATCAAGAGATTTTTTACCGAGATTTTTTAGATCTTTTAGCTCATTTTCGTCCATTAAGGCAAGTTCGCCTATAAATCTAATCTCAGCCTTATCGATGCAGTTAAAGCTTCTAGCGCTCAAATTTAAATCCTCAA
Source organism: Campylobacter mucosalis (assembly GCF_013372205.1). NCBI lineage: Bacteria > Pseudomonadati > Campylobacterota > Epsilonproteobacteria > Campylobacterales > Campylobacteraceae > Campylobacter > Campylobacter mucosalis. The sequence continues at coordinate 1,755,671 of NZ_CP053831.1, read as the reverse complement.
CACTAGCAAAAAGCTTAGAGTGTTCGCCACTTAAATTTTGGCTTGGGAGTGGAGCGTTTACATCGATATCTAAAACGCCTTTAAATACTGACATTTGTTGATACATGGCTTCCAAAGAGTGCTTAAAAGCCTCTATTGGACCAACTTGGCCGTCTGTTGTAACTGTAAATACAATCTTTTCAAAGTCTGGGTTGTCTTCTACTAGGATATTTTCGATCTCGTAAACTGCTTTTTTAACAGGTGTAAAAAATGCGTCAAGTGCTATATAGCTTTCATCTACGCTATCTCTTAAATCCTCGCTAGAGACATAACCTATACCTTTTTGTATGATAAGGCTAAAATTTAGCTCAGCATCTTCATTTATAGTAGCAAGATATGCGTCGGGATTGACTATCTCTACTATATCGTTGCTAAGATCAGAGCCTTTTATCTCTTTTGGTCCTTTAAAGCTATACTCAACGATTTCACTTTCGCTATCATTTTTTAGCTTAAAACGTATATTTTTAAGATTTATGATAAATAGAGTTACGTCCTCAAGCATACCGCGCATACTATCAAACTCGTGGCTTACACCCTGTATTTTTACGCCAGTTGGAGCAAAACCAACCGTGCTTGTATAAAGCAAACGGCGTAGTGGGTGAGCCAAAGTCACAGCATAGCCAGTTTCAAAAGGATATGCTGTTATCTTAGCTACGTTTTCGCTGATACTTTCAACTTTTATCTCGGTAGGCATATAAGCTGATGTAGTAATTTTTCTCATCATTATATCCTTTATTATTTTGAGTAAAGCTCTACTATAAATCTTTCCTCGATTGGAATGATAACCTCTTCTCTTTCTGGATTTCTTGTGAAAATTCCAAATTTCTTATCTTTTTCAACATCAACCCAACCAACTATACCAGTTTGTGCTGTTAAATCAACTGCACGAACGATTTGTGGGTTATTTTTTGACTTCTCAATAATCTCAATTTTAGCACCCGGCTCAACTCTGTAAGATGGGATATCAACCCTTTTGCCATTTACTAAAATGTGTCCGTGAGTTACAAGCTGACGTGCAAAACGACGAGTTGTCGCAAAGCCCATTCTATAAACTACGTTATCAAGTCTTTGCTCTAATAGCTGAACAAGCAAGGCACCAGTGTTACCCTCTCTACGTGCAGCCTCTGCAAATAGACGGCTAAACTGCTTCTCGCTTACACCATACATAAATTTAGCTTTTTGTTTTTCACGTAGTTGTAAGCCGTATTCGCTTATTTTTGCTCTTCTTTGTCCGTGCTGACCTGGTGCAAATGGGCGTTTATCAAGCGCACTCTTACCAGCTAATCTTCTCTCGCCCTTTAATGCAAGAGATACACCAAGACGTCTTTCTAATTTTTCAACAGGTCCTCTATATCTAGCCATAATAATTCTCCTAAATTCTTACTTCATTAGACGCGGCGGCGTTTTGGTGGTCTGCAACCATTGTGAGCAAGTGGAGTTATATCTTTAAGGAAAGTTACCTTTATGCCCTCTACTGCACCTACACTCTTAACCGCTGTTTCACGTCCGCTGCCCGGACCTTGAACCTTAATGCCGACCTCTTTTATGCCGTGCTCTTTTGCCTTGCTTAATGCGTCCTCAACAGCTTGTTGTGCTGCATAAGGAGTTGATTTTTTACTACCTTTAAAGCCAAGACCACCAGCACTGCTCCACGCTATCGCATTTCCCATCTCATCGGTAACGGTTACCATAGTGTTGTTAAATGATGCACTAATATAAACGATACCTTTGGCTATACTTTTTCTAACGACTTTTTTCTTTACGATTTTTCTTTTTGCCATTGTCTATCCTTTATTACTTAGTCGCTGCACCGACTGTTTTACGCTTGCCCTTACGAGTTCTAGCGTTTGTCTTAGTCTTTTGACCGCGAACAGGAAGACCTTTTCTGTGGCGAAGACCACGATAGCTACCTAAGTCCATAAGTGCTTTTATATCCATAGCAACTTGTTTTCTTAGATCACCTTCAACTACGTGATTTTCTTGGATCTCTTTGCGGATAGCCGCAGCCTCGTCTTCACTTAATTCGTGAACTCTCTTGTCATAAGAGATACCAACAGCGTCAAGAATTTGACGTGATTTGTAAAGACCTATGCCATAGATGTATGTTAAGCCATACTCTATTCTCTTTTTGTTTGGTAAATCTACACCTGCTATACGTGCCATCGCTTATCCTTGTCTTTGCTTATGTTTTGGATTTTCGCAGATAATACGAACAACACCTTGGCGTTTGACAACTTTGCACTTGTCACACATCTTCTTTACAGAAGGACGAACTTTCATTGTGTCTCCTAAAAATTTATTTCACTTTTTAGCAAACTGCATACAGGTTTGGCGAAAGTCCCAAACCAACGATTTTTAAAATAAAGTGAGAAATTTTAAAAATAGTTCTTCATACAGCTTTGTTGCAAAGCAGGGATTTTACCCAAAAATTTATTATTTGTAGCTTAATTAAAATTTTACGCGTCTATGTGGTATTTCTTTGTTTAGACGAGGCGGAATTTAAAAATTAAACGGAGCATCACAGAGTATGTGAGTATTAATTTTTAAATTCCAACAAAGTATAAAAAGAGGCAAGATTATTTGTAGCGATAAGTTATACGACCTTTATCAAGGCTATAAGGCGTCAACTCTACCTTTACTCTGTCGCCTGGCATTATTTTTATGTAGTGCATTCTCATTTTACCAGCAATGTGACATAAGATCACGTGTTTATTGTCAAGCTCAACCTTAAAAGTAGCGTTAGGAAGTGCTTCAATCACGTTTCCATCAATCTCGATTACATCATCTTTAGCCATTAAAGACCTCTTTATTGTATATAAATTTTTAAAGCGTTGATTATATGTCATTTTAAATTTAAAAAAGATTAAATTTGATACAATCCATTAATAATTTTTATTAATTAGGATATTTACAAACAAGGATAAAGTATGAAAGGGGCTTTTAAATATTCTCAAGTTGCGTTAATCGCGCTAAGTCTAACTGCCTGCGGAGGTGGAGGCGGTGGAGGCGGTGGGGGTCCGTCAGCGCCTGTTACCACCACTCCCAACGTCCCAGGTGTGTTACCTGGTAGTGTAAGTAGGCCAGTCCAGCCAATATCACAGCCAATCACGCCACCACCAAATAATAATCAATCAACACCGCCAAATAATGGCAATAATGGTGGATTAAATAATACCGGTGGCAACACACAACCACCAAGTAATAATGGCGGTTCTAGTAATAATTCAAGTGGCAACTCACAGCCAATAAATCCACCAACAAATAGCAGTAATTCAGGCACGGGGGGGGGTAACACGACACAACCAAATAATCAAGGTGGTGCCATAACTCCGCCAAGTGGTGGCACCACAAACCAAACTCCACCAAACAGCAATCAAATCACACCACAACCACCGCAAAATTTACCAACGCCTAAAAACGTAGAAAATTTACGCACAAATTTAACTGACACGGCAAATGATGAGAATAAAATTATGAAAATTTCGGTTATTGACACCGATTTTTCAGATAAGGGCGACACTTTTAATGCCTTTAATTATGATGACGGCACTTCAAGACTTCGCTTAAATGTCGGTACAAATTATCAGGCAAAAGGCTCAAATAAATCTCACGGTACAATGGCAGCAGGAGTAATAGCAAGCTACAACAAAACTTCGCCAATTTATGGCTACACGACCGATAATACTCAAAGCAACGTAATCGCACAAAATATCCATTTTGAGGCCGCTTACAACAATGGGGCTAGAATTTTTAATAACTCTTGGGGTGGCAACGTTGAAGAGAATAATTATGCAAATGAGCAAGTTTGGAGAAATAGGCTTGGTGCTACGCCAACCGACCAATTTGTAGGGCAAAAGGCGGCAAGTGACAGCATTTTTGTATTTGCTGTTGGTAACGAGGGTGTAGACCACCCAAAAAGAGCACATTATGCCTCAACTCAGTCGCATTATCCTGTCGTTTTCCCAAAGGCAAAACGCGGTTTTATCGCCGTTACTTCGGTTAATTGGGGCGATAGGTCTAAAATGCCTTACGCAAATAAGCTTGGACCTTTGGCTAAATTTTGGGGTATAGCTTCTCACGGCGAACACTCGCTTTTTAATCATCAAGTTGATACGCAAGGCACCTCATTTGCCGCACCGGTAGTATCGGCGGCAGCTGCAAATGTTTGGGAGAAATTCCCTTGGATGAGTAATCATTTAGTCGTTCAAAGCATACTCTCAACGGCAAACCAGCTTGGGCAAGGCGATAAGGTAACGACCGAGCCACGAGATGATGTCGGCTGGGGCGTTTTAAATCAAACAAGGGCTTTAAAAGGTCCAGCTAGGTTTGATAAACGCCTTTTAACTGATGATGAGAAAAATTTCGTAGTAGCCGACTTTGACTACCGAAACTACAAAGAAAAAGATCGCTTAACCTTTGCTAACGACATAACTGGCGACGCTGGCTTTAAGAAAAAAGGCACTGGCATTTTATACTTTACTGGCTCAAATTCCTACACTGGCGATACGATAATAGAAGGCGGTCGTTTGCAGATTGAAAATGCACTCACAAGCTCAAAGGTCACGATAAATCAAAACGGCACACTCACAGCACAAAATGAGAGCAAAAAAGTCACAATCGGCGATAACAACAATTACACACTCACAAACAACGGCTCACTTGAAGTATTCGGACAGGGGCTAACGATAAATGGCAACTACAAAGCAGGAGCAAATTCACGCACAGCCATTGACATAAACACCGCCCAGCTTGAAGTAACAGGCACGGCAGATATGGGGAATTCTCGCATTTTAGCCCATATAAACGACGTCCAAAAAGTGCCAACACAGGGCGAACAGACAAAGACGATTTTAACAGCTCAAAAATTAACAAATTACAGCGATTATTACACCATTTCAGACTATATAAATCCGTATATTAAGATTGATGAACTAAAATCTGAAAATAACCAAGTCAAGGTAAAATTCACAAGAAACAGCACAAATTACGTAGCAAGAGCGATAGCATTTAGCACGACAAGTTCGCTAAATACGGCAAATAACCTTGATACTGCTCTAAACGAAGTCGCCACAAATTCCAGCAGTCCATTAGCCACAAACGCCCTTTCTATCATCACAGCGACGCCATTTGCATTAACTCAAACCCTACAAACTCTCTCTGCTGAAATTTACGCTTCAAGCCAAAACGCCCTGCTAAATCAAAACCACCAAATAAGCCAAAAAATGGCAACTCGTGCGTTTAGCGATGAGAGCGGATTTTATAGCAGTTATGACTACAACCGATATGAAATTTCAAAACAGGGCTTTGCCAGTGGCGATACAAAGAGCCATTTAACAAGCGTTGGCGTTGATAAAAGTGTTGATGATTTTAAATTTGGCGTTAATTTAAATCGTGGCGAGATCAAGTCAGAATTTACTAATCTTGCTGGTAACTCAAAAATCACAACAAACGGCGTAAATTTATATGCAAAAGCCGGTTTTAGCGACTTTTACACGCTTTTTGGCACTGGCGTTACTTGGATAGAAAACAGTGTCAAACGAAACCTAATCATCGCCGATAACGGCTCGCAAATAAACGTAAAACAAAAGGGCAAAATTTATAATATCTACGCCGAGGCTGGATATAGATTTGGCTTTTTTAAGCCGTTTTTAGCTTACGAGCTAAATATGTTTAGACAAAACAGCATTGATGAGGGGCAAAATTTTGGCATTAAAAGCGATAAAACTTCAAACGACATTAGCTCATATTTAAGCGGAGTTAGGGCAAATTTTAACGCACAAAATTTCAGTTTTAACGCCGCACTTACATACATTTACACGCCAAATGCCGACTTTGACTTTAAGGCAAAATTCGTTGGTGGCAACAGCGATATAACGATAAAAGGCATAAATGTCGCTAAAAACCAAGTGGGGCTAAATTTTGGCGTGGGCTACTCATTTACGCCTAGTTTTGGGGTATTTAGTAGTTATGCCTTTAACACAAGCAAGGACGCAAAATCACAAAATTTGAATGTATCAGCAAGGTATAAATTTTAATTAAATATAATTTGGAAAATTTAAAGGGTAAATTTATGTTTGAAAATTTTGATTTTTCTAAAATGGGCGAAGTGCTAAATCAAGCACAGCAAAAAGCTGCTGAGATAGAAAAAGAGCGTGAAAACAAGGAATTTGGAGCTAAAAGCGGTGGTGGTTTGATTAGCGTTAAGGCAAACGGCAAGGGCGAAATTTTAGATATTAACATTGATGATAGTTTGCTTGATGATAAGGAAAGTTTGCAAATTTTATTAATTAGCGGGGTTAATGACGTTTTAAAAATGGTGGAGGATGATAAAAAGGCGATGGCGTCACAGATGCTTGGTGGCTTGGGCGGACTTGGCGGATTAAAATTTTAATAAGGAAATCACTTGAAAAAGATAGTTTTATTTGTATGCTTAGCGGTTTTTTTGGTAGCAGAGCCTAGACCCACACAAGATGATTTTTACGCTTGTTATCTGAAAAACAAATCCTCAATAGTGTCAGTAAATGGAAATTTTGGCGTTGCTATCACTCCTAATTTGATAGCTGTCCCAAAAAATGCCAAAACAAAGATAAATGATTATGTGAAATTTGACCCGTATTTGGGGCTTTATCTGGTAAAGTCAAGCGTGACGCTAGAGCCACCAGTTAAAGTAATGGATGAAACAGATGAAATGCAAGTTAAAAAAAGCACGTGGGTTGGCGTCATAAGCGACTCAAACAACACGGTAATGGGGCATATAAAGTCGCTTGGCGTAAATTTGGGCGATTTTGATACACTTAGCTTTGAAAGTAACGTTACAGGCGAGTTAAACTCTGCTTGTTGTGGAATGCTTGGCATAGTTATTGGCTCAGATAAGTTCATACCAAACCGCTATCTAAAGCATTTTGCGGCTTATGATGATGTTTATTATGGCGATATAGGCGTTGTTTTTACACAAAATGATAAGGGATTTTTCGTACAAAGCTCTGACCCTATCGGTCGGGGTAAAATTTTGATGGCAGGAGATCAAATTCTAGCCGTAAATGGGGAAACTCCGTATAGTTTAAGGCAGATAAATGAGGCGATTTTATTTGCTCCAAAGGGTTCATTTGTCGAGTTTAGGATAAGGCGTGATGGCGAAGAGATGAAAGTTTATACGCCAGTTTCAGGCGAGGTAGCAAAGATACAAAGCGGAAGTTTAGATGAAAATGCGACTCAAGTTGAACACAATCAAACAAAAGTCGATATAAAGGGCTTGTTTAACGCGATTGAAGAGGCTGTTGAGGTTGATGATGGCGAACAGCTTTTAAAGGATTATGGCATTACGATTGATAAGAATTTGTATGTTACAAAGGTGCTTGATGACACACCGGCTCAAGAGTTTGGAATACAAATTGGCGATAAAATTTTACAAATAGAGAGAAAAGTGGTAAAAAATCGTAAAAATTTATATGAGAATTTACCTAAAAATGGGGCGTTTATACTACTTTTTACTCGTAACGACTTTAACTTTTTTGCAAAGGTTGTTAAGTGAGTTTGTATGGGGATTTTGTAAAATTTTTAAACGAAAATTTACCGACTGCTCCTAGTTTTCATCCGCATTATGAAAGTGCTTTAAGTGATATGCTAAAAGCCGGTGGTAAGCACTTTCGCGCTTTGCTTTTACTTGGCGTTGTTAATGCTTTAAAACCGCAAAATTTAGCTGATTCAATGCGTGTGGCACTTGGCGTTGAGCTACTTCACACATACTCGCTAATCCACGATGATTTGCCAGTGATGGATAATGCTTCGCTTAGGCGTGGTGTGCCGACACTTCACGTAAGATACGACGAGGTCACGGCGGTTTTGGTAGGCGACGCACTAAACACTCACGCTTTTTATGAGATTTCTCGTGCCAATTTAAGTAGTGAAATTCGCATTAAATGCGTTGAAATTTTAAGCCAAAATGGCGGCGCTAGCGGTATGGTGCTGGGTCAAGCCATTGACTGCTTTTTTGAGAAAAAACCACTCACGCTTGATGAGCTAAAATTCCTACACACTCATAAAACTGCAAAACTAATCGCCGCAAGTCTAAAAATGGGTGCTGTGATCGCTGAGTGTGATGAGAAAATGTGCGATGAAATTTATGAGATTGGACTTGATTTGGGTCTAGCGTTTCAGATTCAAGATGACATAATTGACGCGACTAGCGACGAGAGCGAAGCTGGAAAGCCAGTGCATAATGACGGCGTTAAAAACTCATTTACAAATTTACTAGGCATTAGCGGTGCGATAAATGCGAAAAATGAGCTAATCCATAACATACAAAACCGCCTAAAACAGCTACCAAATAGCGTTAGTAACGTAGTTTTAGAGCTTACTGAAAAACACTTAAAATAGCAAAATTTTATCTTTAGAATTTGCAACGCTTTTTAAATTTAAGCCGTTTTGTAGTAAAATCGGTAAAATTTTTAAAAGGGTAAAAAATGCTAAAAAAACAAGCCGATACCATTAGATTTTTGTGTGCCGATATGGTACAAAAGGCAAACAGCGGACATCCGGGTGCTCCTATGGGACTAGCCGACATTATGGTGGTTTTAAGCCAGTTTTTAAACCACAATCCAAAAAATCCAAACTGGCTAAATCGCGATAGGCTCGTATTTTCAGGCGGACACGCAAGTAGTTTGGTATATAGCTTTTTGCATTTAAGCGGTTATGATTTAAGCCTTGATGAACTTAAAAATTTTCGCCAACTAGGCTCAAAGACAGCCGGACATCCTGAAATTCACACACCGGGCGTTGAGATAGCAACTGGTCCGCTCGGACAAGGTGTGGCAAACGCTGTTGGCTTTGCAATGGCAGCCAAATTTGCAGCAAATTTGCTAAACACGCCAGAAAATGAGCTGATAAATCACAAGGTTTATTGCCTTTGTGGGGACGGCGATTTAGAAGAGGGTATAAGCTACGAGGCATGTTCAATCGCTGGAAATTTAAAGCTTGATAACTTGGTGCTAATTTATGACTCAAACAATATCACGATTGAGGGCGATACGAGTATAGCTTGGAGCGAGGATGTCAAGGCCAGGTTTGAGGCTCAGGGCTGGGAGGTTGCACGTATTGACGGACACGATTATGACCAGATTGAGTTTGCCCTAAACGAGGTTAAAAACAAAGAAAAACCATACCTAATCATCGCAAAAACAAGCATTGCAAAGGGTGCTGGTAAGCTTGAAGGCTCTCATCACAGCCACGGTGCACCGCTTGGCGAGGACGTGATAGCACAGGCTAAGGCTCAGGCTGGGTTTGATTCTGAGCTGAAATTTCACATTAGCGATGATGTGCTTTTGCGTTTTAGAGCGGCGGTTGAAAAGGGCGATTTGAGCGAGAAGTTGTGGCAAAAACAGCTTGAGAATTTAAACGATGATGGTAAAAAACTTCTAAACGCACTCTTAAATCCAGATTTTAGCAAAATTTCGTATCCTGATTTTAGCGGCAAAAAGGTAGCCACACGCGATAGTAACGGAGCTATCATAAACGCCATAGCAACGGCGATTCCTGGCTTTATCGGAGGCTCAGCTGATCTTGCACCGTCAAACAAAACCGAGCTTAAAAATATGGGCGACTTCCCAAACGGCAGAAATATCCACTTTGGTATCAGAGAACACGCAATGGCAGCCATAAACAACGCCTTTGCTAGATACGGACTTTTCTTGCCGTTTAGTGCGACATTTTTCATTTTTAGCGACTATTTAAAGCCAAGTGCAAGAGTTGCTGCGCTTATGGGCGTTAAGCACTTTTTTATATTCACGCACGATAGTATCGGCGTTGGCGAGGATGGACCAACTCATCAGCCAATAGAGCAACTATCGCAGTTTCGTGCTATGCCAAATTTCTACACGTTTCGCCCAGCTGACGGCGTAGAAAATGTAAAATGTTGGCAAGTAGCATTAAATTTAAACGCTCCAAGTGGTTTTGTATTGTCTCGTCAGGGGCTTGAGCCACTGCCAAATGCCGTTTTTGGCGATGTTAAAAATGGTGCTTATTTAATTAAACAAAGCGAAGTTGATACTGAAATTTTAAGCCGTGCTGCAAGCACTGGAAAAGCCCCACACGTAACACTAATCGCAAGTGGTAGTGAGGTCGGCGTTTGCTTAAAAGCAGCAGAAATTTTAGAGCGTGAAGATATCGGCGTGAGCGTAGTTTCAGCCCCTTGCTTTGAGCTTTTGTGTAAGCAAGATGAGAGCTACACGCACAAAATTTTGCCTAAACACAGCCTAAAAATCGCCGTTGAAGCCGCAAGTGCTTTTGAGTGGTATAAATTTGCCGACATTGTTTATGGTATGAGTAGCTTTGGCGAGAGTGGCAAGGCGGAGGCGTTGTTTGAGCATTTTGGCTTTACAGCAGAAAAAATTGCCGATTTTGTAAAGGCTAATTTGAGTTAAATTAGCACGAGATTAGGGCGTTAATAGCCCTATCTCAAGATCTCTTTATTAATAAAAATTATCTAGAGTTAAATCGATGTTGCCATCTTTATGATATAGGTTCAATTTAGACAATTTTATACCAAAATTTACTCAACAATCCAGTAAAATATAAAAAGTCACAGCCACACCTCACACCCTCAGTCATAAAAATATTTAACAGAAATTTAATCATTTTTTAAAAATGGGGGGGGTATAATGGCTTTTTTGAACCAAAAAAAAGGAGAAAAATGAGAAAGGTTTCAAACAAAATAGCCGTAATCATCGTAATTATGCTTACGATTTCGTTTGGTCTGTTTGCTATGTTTAGCTATTCAAATAGTAAAAATACTATTTTGAATATATCTGAAAATGGCAAACAATTATCGTCTGTTGCAGTGAATATCTACGCGCAAGAGGTCTTTGGGTCTAGGTTGTATGCTGTTGAAAATTTTGTAAAGTGGATTGAATCAAACCCACAAATCCTAGATGACAAAGAGAGACTAAAAAACGAGCTTTTAGTCTCAGCCTTGGCTGTTGATGTCGCCGAGCTTTACATAGGTTTTGCAGATAATGGCGAATTTTATGACGCCATAGAAAGACCTGATAAAAGCATAGAAGTCGTTCATCTAACCCCGCAAAAAGATGACTTTGATGCTAGAACTCATGGCTGGTTTAAAAAGGCTATGTCAAAAAATGGCTTGGTTTTTACCGACCCATATCTTACAAAAACCACTGGTAAATACAGCATAAGTGTCGCAAAACCTGTTAATATAAATGGCAAAAATATCGGCGTTGTCGCTGTTAATATCTCGCTAGATAGCATTGATGAAAACATTGTAAAGATGATTGATTCAAAGACTGGCTCTATTTTTATTGTTGGCGTAGATAACGCAGATATGATTTATAACACCGACAAAACGACCATTATGTCCCAAGATAGAGCCATAAAAAATATCGCCCAAACAATGATAGAAAATTTTAAAAGAGATAGCCAAAGTGCCTACTATTTTAAAAACCAAAACGGCGTTGATAGGATAGGTGCGTGCGAGCTTTATCCACTGCCAAACTGGCTGATATGCTCGGCAAATTCCGTATCTGATTATGACCCTATATTAAACAGCCTTTTAACAGAACAGAGCGTGTTTTCAATTGTGTTTATAGTTGTTATACTTGGTGTTTTGATTTTTGCTATCAATTATTTTCTTAAACCGCTTGGCAATATCACAAACGGCTTAAACGCATTTTTTAAATTTCTAAACTACGAAACAAAAGAGCCAGTAAAAATAAATGTAGCTTCACAAGATGAATTTGGTGTAATGGCAAATCTAATCAATGAAAACATCAAACAAATCGAACAAAACCTATCCGAGCAAAATGCTTTCATAGCTGACGCTAATACTCTTGTAAATAGTATCAAAGACGGAAATTTCACAGCAACCCTAAATGCACAGACGATAAACCCTGCACTAAACAGACTAAAATCTGCATTCATTGATCTTCAAGAGGGACTAAGCAAAGCAATATCTAAAGATGGACAAGAGGTATTAAAACTCCTTGAGAGTTATAAACGTTCAGACTTTACAGCTAGACTTGATGATAATGGCACAATGGCAAGTGGTATAAACCAACTTGGTATTGAAATTTCAAATATGCTCCGTGACAACCTAGACAAAGCTGAAATTCTAGAACAAAAAGCTCAGATACTAAGTGACTCTATGAAAGAGCTAACCGACGGCGCAAATTCACAAGCAAACAGCCTGCAAGAAAGTGCAGCCGCTGTGGAGCAAATGTCAAGCTCAATGAGTGCAATCAGCCAAAAAACACAAGACGTAATCCGCCAGTCAGAAGAAATCAAAAACATCATCACAATAATCCGTGATATAGCAGACCAAACAAATCTTCTTGCACTAAATGCTGCTATTGAAGCAGCACGTGCTGGCGAGCACGGCAGGGGCTTTGCAGTCGTAGCTGATGAGGTGCGAAAACTAGCTGAACGCACACAAAAAAGCCTTGGCGAAATAGAGGTAAATACCAACGTCCTAGCACAAAGTATCAACGAAATGAGTGAATCAATCAAAGAACAAGCTGACGGCATAAATATGATAAATCAAAGCGTGGCTCAAATTGATAACCTAACTCGTGCAAATGTCGGCGTAGCAAACCGCACAAATGAAGTAACTGCCGAAGTTGATGATATGGCAAAGGCAATCGTCGCTGACGTAAGAAAAAAGAAATTTTAATAAAGGGGTGAGAGCCCCTTTTTTTGCTAAACTCACGCAAACAATTTGCAAGTGATTAGCCCTATCTCATTATCATTTAACTCCCCACTAATCCTGCCACCCATGTACCACTCACGCATTGCATAAAAAATCTTATCGGTAACGATAAAGCAAGGCTGTGAAACCATAATGGCTGGAAAGAAAATTTTATGGGCGTATTTTTGCGTTTTTTGATTTGTGATTTTATCAAATTCGGTTTTAAAGGCGGTGATGATTTTTTCTTGCATTGCCCCAGCGGTGGCTAGGGCAAGTAGGATTTTAGCTATTTGTGCTGTTGGCTGTTGAGATCGCTTAAAATCAGCTTTATTTCATCATCGGTTAAGCTGTAAATTTCAAAGACTTTTGCGTCAATTTCATTTGAAATTTCATCTACTCTTTTTTAGTTTTGTTCTATTTTGTCGCTTATCTCTATTTTGTTAGCGGCGTTTAATTTATCAAAATGCCTTTTAAATTTCTTATTTTGCGATTTTAAATCAATAATCTCATCTACTAAAATTTCAAACTCTTTTTCTTGCTCGGCGGATATTTTTGGGATAGGTAAATTTTGTATATTTTCTTTAAGATATCTCACACTTTCGCCAAGTCCACCACCAAAATAATAAAGTTTGAAAAACATTGCAACAACATCAAATTCCGCCAAATACGCGCAATTTCGTAAATTATAAGGCGTTTTGCCTTTATCAGTTCGCTTTGAAAGGGCTGGTTTAAATTTATTAAATCATAGCTATATCTTTTTATATCGCGCCCTCTTAAAATCGGCTTGATAAGCTCTTTTGTGCGGTTTTTCTCATCAATGCTAAGGCAGGAGTTTAAAATTTCATCTTTTGTCTTCTCATCTATGATAAAGGCTTCGTTTAGCCCTGTTAAAATTCCAAGATAGATATTTATATCCCACTCTGTCTGTGATTTGAGTGTTGTTTAATATAAACTCACGCAAATTTTCGCCATTTTTAAGCGATTTTATACCAAGCTCGTAAAAATAGACAAAAAGATCCGCCGTACCGTTATAGACGCTGTAAATTTCGCTAAGCTTTGGCTTTATATCTTTAATGCTCTCTTGCCTTACGTAGGGCGGATTACCAATCACCACGTCAAATTTAAAATCAAATGGGAAATTTAAAAGCGAGTTTGCCGTGATGATTTTATCGCTTAGATTGGTTAAAGCCCTGCCCTTTTTTGCGGTTTTTAGCCAAATTGAGAGTTTGGCTATCTAGGCAGCATCGGCGTTTATATCAACGCCATAAAGGTTATGCTCTAAAATAGTCGTTTCTGTGAAATTTAGCAGGGTTATGTCTTTAAAATTATGCAAAGCGTTTTTAATAATCCTGTGTTCGTTGATTAAAAATTCCAACGCCTTGTTTAAAAACGCACCGCTCCCACAAGCTGGGTCAAGGATTTTAAGATTTGGCAAAAATTCCCTGTAAGCGTTTATGCTTTCAAGCGTTTTTAGTTCATCTTTGTTTGGCTTTTTGCCCTTTATCTCGCTAATGTCGCTTAAAAACTGCGCCTTTAAAACACAATCATCTATTTTTAGGCTATCAAACCTTTCATCGCTCGCAAAAAGTTCTAGTTTGTGGCTGCCCTCGTTTATGGCGTTAAAGCAAATTTTTGCTCCAAAAACTCCTTTTCTATCTCGGCTATCGTTTTTAGCCGTAAAAGCCCTCTATCCTCGGCAAAAAGGATAAAGATAAAGCGGTCGCAAAGCTTTGATGTTAGGCTTAAAAGCAAGGATTTGTCGGTGTTTTGGTTATTTTTGCAGATTTTAAAGCTAACGCCGTTTCGTGTGAAGCTTGATAAAATCACGCTTTGTAAGGTTAAAAAGATCAAAGCTCTCAAAGGCGGTCTTTTAGCTCAATGACGCCAATGATTTTAGCGTCTACCCCCCCCCATTTAGCGTGATGACGGCGTCGGCTTTTTTGCCTGATAGGCTTTGAAATTTTAGTTTGGCATTTTAACGGATTTTAAATTAAAATATGTATTTTTTTAGTAAAATAGCCAGAAATTTTAAGGATTTTAATGGATACTTTGCAAATTATCGTTTTGGCGTTAGTGCAGGGCATTAGCGAGTTTTTGCCGGTTTCAAGCTCGGCTCATTTGGTGCTGGTGCCTGAAATTTTAGGCTGGGGCGATCAAGGTCTTGCCTTTGATGTTGCCGTGCATTTAGGCACTTTAATTGCCATTTTGCTCTATTTTAAAGATAGAATTTTAAAGCTCTTAGGCGATTTTTTTAGCTCTATAAAGACGCGAAAAGCAGTCGGAGAAAGCACACTTGTATGGGCTGTAGGGTTTGGGACGATTCCGGCTGGAATTTTTGGCTTGTTGCTAAATAATTTTATTGAAATTTACGCTCGCTCAGCGGTTGTCATTGCTTTAATGACTATTATTTTTGGCGTGATTTTGTGGGTGGCTGACCGCAAAGGTGGCACAAAGGGCGAGGCGGATATCACGATAAAAATCGCCCTTATCATCGGACTAGCTCAGGCACTAGCGCTGATACCGGGCGTTTCACGCTCTGGGGTTACGATGAGTATGGCTTTGTTGCTTGGGTTTTCTCGTGTTACAAGCGCTGATTTTTCGTTTTTGCTCTCAATCCCTATCATCTTACTTGCTGGTGGGCTTGAAGCCATTAAGCTTGTTAAAATGGATACGCATATCGCTTGGGGCGACCTTGCTCTTGGTGTGGCTGTAAGTGCACTGAGTGCGTATATCTGCGTAAAACTCTTTATGAGCCTAATCTCAAAAATGAGCCTAACGCCATTTGTGATCTATCGTTTGATTTTGGGTGTGTTTTTGCTGTGGTGGTTTTTGTAAATTTAGCTCCGATGTGGAGCTAAATTTATTGTCTAATACCTAAACCGCTGATAAGTACTTCGCTTGTTACTGGAGTAGGATTGCCATCTTTACCTATGTAAGAAAAAGATGATTCGGTTATGTTTTTAACAACCGCACTTGCTAGTATCTTAACACATAGTGGATCCGTGGCATCAGTACCAGCTTCCACTTTCAATGTAGCTGGTTTTAGTGTAGTTATGTTTATATTATTTAGAGTGAGTTTCAGGCATTTTTTACCAGCAGCACTCATCTCTGCTTCTAGAGTTGTTGATTGTGCGCTTCCTCTGCTAGGCTGAGGCGCATTGCTTGGGTTTGATGCTCTATCACTCCCTCCGGCTCCTGCTTGGTTGTTGCTAGCAAGTTCTAGCTTAACATCGGTCATACCTGAAAAGTTATCAGCCAAACTCCCTTGCAACAGATAGTAAGACTTGATGTCTTTTATCAGCGTTGTTAGGTTATTTGCCACCTTAGCTACCTCTGCATCATCCCTAACCGCAGCTAGTCTAGGCACAGCAACAACAGCTAAAATGCCTAAAATAACGATGACAAAGATAAGTTCTATCATTGTAAAACCTCTTCTCATAAGAGCTCCTTTGAAAATACTCACATACATTTATGTGGAGAATGCCGATTCTATCATAAATTTTCTTAAATTGAAAAATATTTGTTTTAGTGATAATGATAGCTTATGTGCGGAGTGAGCAAGACGGACAGCAAAGCAACTACGAATCACAGGCTACGCAGTTGGTGTAAAAGGGCTACTTCCTACTAGCCGTGTATAACGGCATAACCTTTTGTGCTACCTCTTTTAGATCTGCTATTCTGCTCTCGTTTGATGGGTGTGTGCTTAAAATTTCAGGAACAGAGTCGCCACCTAGCTTATTCATCTTGACCCAAACATTTATGGCCTCATTTGGATTATAACCAGCACGTGCCATTAGCTCGGTGCCTATTCGGTCAGCCTCTGTTTCGTGTGATCTTGAAAATGGCAAAGATATGCCGTATTGTGCTAGTTGGGCAAGTAGCTGAGTGCTAGAGGCATCAAGTCCCGCAACAGCTGATATCGCAAATATACCTATGCCTTGCAGTTGGTCAGAACTTGCTTGTTCTCTGCTGTGCTCTCTTAGAGCGTGTGCTATTTCGTGTCCGATGATAGCAGCTAGTTCGCCGTCTGTCAAATTTAGCCTTTTTATGATACCACTATATACCACGATGCGACCGCCAGGCATACACCAGGCGTTTAGAGTATCTTGGTTGATGACATTTACTTGCCAGTTCCATTTTAGAGCGTCATCTCTAAATGCCCCAACTTGCGAGATTAGCTTAGCAGATATGCTCTGAACGCGTTTTGTCATAGCAGGATCGGTATTTAGTGTGCTTTTTGATTTTGCACTGCCTATTGTTTTAGCATACGATAATCTTGCACTTTCGTTCATGCTTTCAGCCGATACCAAAAGAAGCTGACGACTATCTACGCCCACTAAACCAGCTTTTGTGGTACTAGCAAAACACCCTATGAAAAATATCCCCACAAATATAATGGCTAAAATTTTTGTTAATTTCATCGCAAATCCTTATGCTAATTTTCGTGATTTTATCACAAAATTTTATTAAATTTATGTTTAAATGTATCAGATATCATTATATAAATTTTATACAAGGGGAAAAGTATGAAAAAAACGAGTTTGGCATTAGGTATTTTGTGTCTATTTGCAAGTGCAAATTTTGCTTCAGAGCTTGTAGAGGTTTATAAATCTCCTACTTGTGGTTGCTGCTCAAAATGGGAAGAACATATGCGTGCAAATGGCTTTAGCACAAAAGAATATCTAACAGATGCCACTATAGAGGTAAAAGCCAAAAACAAAGTGCCGTTAGAGCTAGCTAGTTGTCATACTGCTTTAGTTGGCGGATACGTTGTAGAAGGACACGTTCCAGCGGATGAGGTCAAGCGTCTTTTAGCGCTTAAACCAGAGGGTGTTATCGGTATAAGCACGCCAGGTATGCCACTAGAAAGTCCTGGTATGGAGCAAGGAAACGTGCCTGAGCAATACGATGTTGTGATATTTAAACACGACGGCAGTGCCGAAGTTTTTGCAACTTACATAGGCAGCAAAAAGATAAAATAGCTCATTTTGCGGGTTTAGATAGCCCGCACTTCTTTTTTAATCCAAAAATTTCAAAATTTTTATATAATTGCTAAAAACTACAAAGAGATAAGATGTTTAATGGACTTATTAGAGAGATAGCAAGTGTTGTTAGCTACTCGCAAAATGTTTTGCGTTTAAAGGCAAAATTTCGCCCAAAACTAGGCGACAGCATAGCAGTAAATGGTGCTTGTCTTAGCGTAATAGAGCTTTTTGATGACGGCTTTAGCGTTGAGCTTAGTTTTGAAAGCAGAACTCATATCGCGGTTGAAAATTTAAAAGATAGAGTGCATATAGAACCAGCAATGAGGCTTGATGAGAGAGTTGATGGGCATTTGGTTCAGGGGCATATTGACGCTATTGGTGAAATTTATAAAATTTCAAAACGTGAAAATGGCACAGATTTTTATATAAAATTGCCAAGTGAGATTATGCCACTAATGGCAAATAAGGGCAGTGTTTGCGTCGAGGGCGTTAGCCTTACGATAAATGAGGTTTTAAGTGATGGCATAAGGCTTACGATTATTCCTATTACGCTAAGAGAGAGTCTTTTTTGCGAATTTAAAATCGGCAGACGCGTAAATATCGAGAGCGATCTTTTGGCACGTTATGTTGCTAGACAGCTTGGGTTTAAAAAGGAGCTTACTTGGGAGATGGCAGAGAAATTTTTGAGTTTGTATTAAATGGGAGTGAAATTTTAGCTGGATTTAGCACAAAAGAGGCTGGAAATTTAGCACTTCACGTGGGAGATGAAGTAAAAAATGTGGAGCAAAATCGCAAAAATTTGTGCGATTTTTTAGGGCTAGATGAGCTTAAATTTATGACTCAAACCCACTCAAGTATCGTTAAAATTTTAAAGAATAAAGACGATGAACTTGGCGAGTGTGACGCAGCTATAACGGCTTTAAGGGGTATTGGAATTTGCGTTATGGTTGCTGATTGTTCGCCGATTTTGCTTTATGATAGAAAAAGTGGCGTAATATCTGCTATCCACGCTGGTCGTGCCGGTGTAGTAAGTAAAATCGTAACAAAAACCATAGCTTTAATGCAAAGCGAGTTTGGCTCACAAAGTAGCGATATTGAGGCATTTGCGGGAGTAAATATCAAAGGTAGTTGTTACGAAATAGGAGCTTTGGATTTGGGCGAGTTTAATAAATATAAAAATGGACTAAATTTTGATATAAATTTGGCGTTAAAAGATGAGTTTGAGTCGCTTGGTGTTACAAAATTTCACTTTGATAAGCGATGTTCTCATTGTGATGAGAGATTTTACTCGTATAGACGAGAGAAAAATACCGGCAGATTTGCCGGTGTGATAGCTTTAAGGGGCTAGTTTTGGGTTACGAAAATTTCAGAGTAAAAGATATAAGTGTGTTAAAAGTGGTTGAAAATGCCAAAAAATTTGGCGTTGATAGCCTTGCAAATGAAGCCGTGCTAAATTCGCTTTTTAGCATAAAATACGAGCTTAGCAAAGAACAAAGAGCTAGTATCGCTAATATTTTTACAACTCTTATAAAGATAGAAGAGAGCGTTCAGCTAAGCAGCTAAGTTGCATTTAAATAAAATTCTGCTACTATTTGATTTTTATTTTCAAAATAGGAGAGAATATGAAGGCAAGTAAAATTCTACTTTTAGGTGGCATTATCTGCTCTTTAAATGCACACGATTTTTGGTTAAATGCCCAAAATAATGAGATGCTTAACGTGCAAATAGGTTATGGACACGAGTTTCCAGGTGTTGAGGTCATATCTGAAAAGAGGGTTGGCTTATTTGATAAGCCTTATCTTTTAAGAGATGGTAAAAAGATTGAACTAAACCAATCTGGACAAAATTACAATTTTGAGGGCAAAAAGCTAGAAAAAGGCTCATACATCGTAGCTGGAGAGTATAAGCCAACCTTTTGGAGTGAGGATAGTGAGGGTAAATGGCATATGCACACTGACCGCAAAAATGGCAAAAAGATTAAGTATTGTGAGCTAGCTAAAATGAGTGCAAAGGCGGTATTAAACGTAGAAAACGCTAATGAGATCGATGTTACAAAGCCAATCGGGCAGACGCTTGAGATAGTACCATTATCAAATCCAGCTGATTTTGCGGTGGATGAGTTTTTTGGCGTTCAGGTGCTATTTAAGGGCAAACCTTTAGCCGGTGTTGATGTAGGCGTGATTTCGCCGTATCTTGAGAATACTCACGATAGCGAGCAAAGGGGATTTTGGGGCAAGACGGATAAAAATGGACGCATAAATATCAAGCTTTTTAAAGCGGGTGAATACGCTGTGAGTGTTTTATATAAAACGCCTTATGAAAATAAGAAAATATGCGATGAAAACGTGTATGAAAGCACTTTTAAATTCGCTATAAAATAAATTTAGGCTAGATTTTCTAGCCTAAATTTACAAACATTCATTTTCAGCATATTTTTATGAGCCGTTTTGTATAATCGCCACTGTTTTATTTACTTTAAGGTTACTTTATGTTTAAAATTCTCTCTTTTTTGGTATTTAGTTTTGCGTTTTTATACGCAAACATAGAACAAAGAGAGTTTAAAAATGAACAAGATAGGCTTAATAAATCACAATCAAACATCCCCTCATCAAACATAAATTTGCAATCATTAAATCAAGATAGCGATATATCGCTCGTTTTAAACGAAAATCCTTGCTTTGAGATAGATGAGATTATTTTAAACAGCCAAGTAAAAATCAACCTAGACAAAGTCCTAAAAAAGCTAAAATTTAAAAGCGGAGTTTGCCTTGGAGAACAAAGTATAAATGCCATTATAAAAGCAGTAAATAATGAAATTATAGGGGCTGGTTACATAACTAGTAGCGTCATCCCACAAAATCTAAATTTAAAATCTCGCAAAATCGTCCTTGACTTAAACCTCGGCAAAATAGATAAAATCACTATAAATAATGAAGACACAAAGCGTAACAGAGCCTCGCTGTTTAGTGCGTTTGGTGAGATTGATCATCAAAAAGCGTTAAACATAAGAGATGTTGAAACCGCACTTGAAAATATCCAAAATGCTACTTTTGGTAACACTCAAATTTCACTCTCGCCCAGTGCTAAGCCAAATAGCAGCGACATTCTTATCACAAGACAGCAACGCAAAGTGCCAATAACAGCTTACTTTGGGCTTGATAATTTTGGTAGCAAACCAACTGGCAAATATCAAGGCTCGTTTGGGCTAAGTGCGTTAAATTTGCTTGGTTTTAATGAAATTTACACTCTAAACTACGGCGGAGCGGTTTTTAAAAAAGAGAAAACAAAGCTAAATGACGAGAGTAAAAATGGTGGCTCAAATAACTTTTATGCGAATTTTAAAGTGCCGTTTGGTGCGTTAGCTATTGACTACACGCACTCGCATTACAGCTATCATCAAGTTGTAGCTGGTGCTTATAATCTATATAAATATAGCGGCACAAGCGATAGCGATCGCCTAAATTTTAGCTATCTAATATACCGAGATGATAAGACAAAATTAACGCCATTTTTTGCCTTTTTTCATCGTAAGAGCAAAAATTATATTGAGGACTTTGAGCTTACTAACCAACGCCGAAAAACTTCTAGCTACGAGGTAGGCACAAAACTTGAAAGGTATTTTCTAAACTCATCGCTTAATGCCAAGCTAACCTACAAAAGAGGCACTGGTATGCTGGACGCCATCAGCGCACCAGAGCAAAATTTGGGCGAAGGCACAAGCAGGATGAAAATATGGCTGGTTGATGTAAATTTTAAAACAAATTATGAAAATTTCTCATACGATATGAACTTTTACGCCCAGTATAATAAAACCCCACTTACCTTACAAGACCGCATAAGTATCGGCGGTATCTACTCTGTGCGTGGATTTGACGGACAGATGAGTTTAAGCGGACAAAAGGGCTTTTATCTGCGTAACACCCTTGCGTATCGCTATTATGGGCTTAATGAAATCTACACCGCTCTTGACTTAGGGGCTGTTTATAGCGTGGCATCGGAATTTAAAAGCGATAATAAACTAATTGGCACTGGTGTTGGCATTCGTGGTAAGGTTGGCTCGTTTAGCTATGATTTGCTTGCTTTTAAGCCGCTAAAAAAGCCAGAGTTTTTTACCACCAAATCCAAAGCCATAAATTTCACACTAAGTTATCAAATTTAAAGGCTAACCAATGAAACACCACCTCTTAGTAATCCTAACCATCATCCAAACCCTAGCTAACCCCATAACCCCAGACCCAAACGCCCCTAAATCTAACCAGCCTATTATCCTAAAAGCCACAAACGAAACTCTAATAGTAAATATAACCACACCTAAGAATGGTATATCTATGAATGAGTATATTAAATTTAACACTCCAAACACTGGCACAGTATTAAACAACTCAGTAAATGGAGATAAAACAAACATAGCTGGGTTTGTTAATGCTAATCCCTTTTTAAACTCTGGCTCTGCTAATTTAATAGTAAATCAAGTAAATTCAAACGACCCATCACTTTTAAAAGGAAATTTAGAAATAGCAGGTAAGAGAGCTGATCTATTAATAGCTAATCCAAGTGGTATAAACATAAATGGCTTAAATATAATAAATGCAAACTCATCTACCTTTACCACCTCAAATGTAAATATAAACAATGCTTATAGCATAGCTAAAAATTTAGATAGCTCATATCTAAATAAAAATGGCACTATAAATATAATAGATAAAGGACTAAATGATAGCTCTAACTACACTAACATAATAGCAAACACCATAAACATAGCCTCAAACATACACGCAAACAATCTATCTTTAAAAGCAGATGCAAACAATGATAAAAACATAATAGCCATAGATAGCTCATCTCTTGGTGGAATGTATGCTAATAAGATAAACCTAATAGCCACTAATGACGGAGTAGGTGTAAATAACAAAGGCATAATCCTAGCTACAAACATAAAGATAAATGCTAATGGGGATATTATAAACTCAAACACCATAGTCTCAGATAAGCAAACTAATATACACTCAAACCAAGCCATCATAAACAAAGATAAAGCAAATATCATTAGCAAAGAAGATATAAGCTTAAATGCAAATGAGATAACAAACACAAATAGCTCAAATATAATATCAGTAGACACCATTAATCTATTTGCAAACCAAATAAACAACGCATCATCAAATATCTTAGCTAATGATATATTTATAAAAGCAGACAATCTAAACAACTACTCACTAAGCAAGCTTGAAATAGCTAGGCAAAATTTTAGCTCCACTCTTAATCTTGGATGTTGTGGCGATAAGGCATTTAGTCTAAGCGTAGATATAAAAAAGATAAAAGATGAGATCATAAACAAGTGGCAGCTTGAGGGTAAAGCTTACAGTGATAATGAACTAAATTTAGAGCTTTATAACGCAGTAGTTTCACAAGATAGCGTAGCTTATGCTCTAAATTTACATAAAAAGAGCTATCTACACGGCACTAGTTCGCACCCTTATAACAATATCAGACTAGACGAAGCTTCAAATTCTATCATAATCACAACCAGGCATGCAGAAGATAATGAAAAGACTAGAACGCTTTATTATTCAATCACCAAAGAATTTATAACTCCTGATAGTCTAGCAAATTTTATCCCTTCTAAAATTTACTCTGCTAATGATATAAACTTTAATGTTGGCACTATCACAAACGATAAAAGTCAAATTTATGCAGATAATGATATTAAAATAATAAATGCTAATGTGCATAATATAGGCAAAGACCTTCAAAGAGTGGTAAGCTCTAGCTTAAAATATGAGTGGGAAAAAGAAGAATGGAAAAATAAAGTTCTGGGAACAAAAAAATGGGTTACCAAAGGCGGCAATAGTGCCCATAAGAACTATACTTACCAAGAAGATGGCTACCCAGCAATACTAGCTGCAAACAATGGCTTTTATGCAAGTGTGATAAATTTAAATAATGGTGATATAAATAGTAAAACAAACCAAAGCATAAACATACCACTATTTAAACCAAACCACATACCTTATATAAAATTTACCCCAATAGATACTGGCTATCTATATAGCACAAGCGGTGCAAATATGCCTTTTATGCTAAATAAGTTTGATAACCTATATAAAAACGCAAACTCTCTTTTAAATGATAGATTAAATAAAAAAACATATTCACAAATAGATAAAAGCTCACTAATAATAGCTAAAAATGATATTAAGATTGACGCAGATGCAAATGTGTTTAATAATGGAGCATTAATAGCTAATGATATAGCCATTAATGCAAATAACATTATAAACAAAGATAGCCTACTAATAGCAAACAGCAGTGTAAACCTAAACGCAGATAAAAATATCAGCCTAACATCATCAGCTATAACTGCCTCAAACATAAACCTAAACGCAAATGATATATTTATAGACCAAACAACAAACTCTTATAGCAGTAGGAATTTTACCAATACCACACTAGGCGCTATGTCAGAATTAATAGCTAAAAAAGATATAAACATAAATGCTAATAACAATCTAAACATAAGTGGAGCAAATTTAAGTGCTAAAAACAATATAAACCTACAAGCTAGAAACGACCTAAATATAAAAACCAATCAAGCCAAAGAGAGCTTTAATATAAGCGGTAAAGATACAACCTTTAAAGGCATTATAACCACCAATCAAATCTCAAGCCTAAACGCAAACAACATAAATTTAAAAGCAAATGATATTACACTAGTAAGCACAAACCTAAACGCAAGTGATAATATAAACCTAAACTCAAACAACAACCTATTAATAACCTCCACAAACGACACCATAGATTTAACAAGTAAAATAACAAGCAAAGGCTTTTTATCTAAAAAGCAGACAACCACACAAACCATAAAAGAGCAAGTAATTAGCTCAAACCTAAACGCTAAAAACATAAATCTAACCTCAAACCAAGACACAACCATACAAGGTTCAAATTTATTAGCACAAAACGAGATAAACATAAGTGCAGATAATATTAATCTAACTCCTGCTACATACCTAACCCAAGAAACAACACAAACATCTAAATCAAGCTTTGGGGGTATCTCAAAATCCTCTCTAAACAAAACAGACCAAGTTACAAACAAACAAGGCTCAAATCTAAATTCTAATCAAATAAATTTAAACGCAAACACCATAAATATCTTAGCCTCAACCATACAAGCCAACACAGCAAGCATAAACACCCAAATCCTAAACCTAATCTCAGATAAGCAAACAAATATAAAGACAGAGTTTAAACAAGGCTCAGGAATTTTAACAGCTACCATAACAGATAAAGGCAAGATAAAAGAGATAGAAATCCCAGCTGTTATAAAGATAAAAGATAAGTTTATACTAAATGGTAAAGATATAACCGATAAGCTTGATACAAATCTAGCAAACAATATAAATCAAACTCTAAATTCGCAAGAATTTAAAGACAATATAATAAAAGAGCTTACCTCAAACCAAACAACCCCAATAGATGAAAAGACCATAAATCAAATAAAAGCTACTCTAAACTCAAAAGAGTGGGAGAATAAAACAACTACTCTTAGTGGTATAGGCTCACTTATTATAACAGCTATAATTACATACCTAACAGCAGGAGCAGGAGCTGCCTTTGCAGGAGGTATAGGTCTAGCTAGCAGCACTGCTAGTGCTACTGCTGTATCGGCTATGACATCGGCTGTGATAACCCAAACATCAACAGCACTAATATCATCAGTCATAACAGGTAACAAACCAAACATAGACCTAGGCTTGTTAGCTACAAATACTATAAGTGCAGGTGTGCTATCATATGCAAATTTTGCATTTGGAACAAATGCCTTAACAGAAAATATGAATATATCAGACTATGCTAAAAACGCTACTATAAACGGAGTAGGTCAAGGTATAACATCACAGATAAAAGGAGAAAGCTTTAAAGATGGATTTACAATGGGAGCGATTACTTCAATACTAAGTGATAGTGCATTACAGATGAGAAAGTATGTTAAGGATAATTATGATTATGCTGGGAAAAATAAAGAATTCGTCCCTGAAAACACACGAAGTAAGGGCGTTAGAGGTGATGAAGTTAAGCTGGCTGGAAGTCATTATGAACAAACTTATAGTAATGGCAAATTAATAAACAAGGAAATAATCGCCCCATTTGGTGGCTCTCAAACAGGAGAAAGACTTATATTTGGTAGTAGTTATAGCAAAGGTTCTTTTACAGATTATGTAAATGAATACTTTGCAGGACCACACGATTTTTTATCTAGTTGGAATTATGAGAATATCGGATTAAAAACATATCTACAAAATAATAATACTCTTATAGATATTGCAAGCGGATTGCTTTTAATACCTTCTGCACCATTTGCAATAGCACCATTCATACAAGATAATATGGCAAGTATTGGAATTTATAAGGATTTAAAGAGAGATAATAAACAGATGAGAGAAAATGCGATAAATAAATCATACGAAAGGCAGTTTAAATGAAATTTGGAAGTATTGTATCGTTTTTAATGATTGTAATTGGATTAAGTGGTTGTTACATAGGTGCTCCAAGTTATGAGGTTTTTGCAAAAAATATGAATCTAAATGCAAAAATAAATTCTCCAATTGTGCATAAGTGGAAAAATAGGGAAATTTATGATGAAAATAGGTTTATTTATAAAATAAATTGGAATAAAGAAGGATGTGTTGTTGGCTTTTTAACCAACAGAGACGATAAGCCGGAAGTTGTTCAGGAGTGGATTATACTATCAGGGAAAGAATTTTGTAAAGATAGACAAAAATGGGCTTGTTGTTTTTAATCCCAGCCACACCATTTGCAATAGCACCATTCATACAAGATAATATGACAAGTATTGGAATTTATAAGGATTTAAAGAGAGATAATAAACAGATGAGAGAAAAAACTATAAGTAAAAGGAGTATTGAGTGAAAAAAGAAAATGTTGCTCTTATGATATTATGTGCTTTTGCATTAAGTGGATGTTATTTTAAAACGGCTACTTATGAAAATTTTAAATCTAGAAGAGATGGTGAATTATTACCTTGGAATAATTATAAAATTCCAAAATTTAATAGTAGTCGTAGAGAAATTTATGATGAGAACCGATATATATATAAATTTGAAGCAGAGGACTCAAGGTGTGTTTATGGTTATTTAACGAATAGAAACGATGACTTTGAAAGAGTTATAGGGTGGATTATATTGTCAGGAGCAGAATATTGTAAGGAAACGCCAGGGGTTGGAACTTGGATGTAAAAAACAATAGAATAATCATCAGTATAAAGGAGATATAAAATGAAAAAAATAAATATTTTTTTATTTTTAGCGGTTTTAGTGGGATTGAATGGTTGCCTGTTAATGCAGTCAAATAATTATGAAAATTTCAAAAAAAATCAAGATAAGTTTTTAAATACTTCCGATATTCCTTGGATGTTTTATTATAAAAGAGAAATTTATGATGAGAATAGATACATATACAAATTTGAACGTCCTGCTGGATGTCATTTTGGCTTTTTAACAAATAGGGATAAAAAACAAGAAGTTGTGCAAGAATGGATTATACTTTCAGGTAAAGAAAAATGCCAGTCAAGACCAAATGTGTCATTGCCACACTAAGAAATTTGTTTAAGATTTATGATACAACCAACACAGCAAACATCAACAGCACTAATATCATCAGTCATAACAGGTAACAAACCAAACATAGACCTAGGCTTGTTAGCTACAAATACTATAAGTGCAGGTGTGCTATCATATGCAAATTTTGCATTTGGAACAAATGCCTTAACAGAAAATATGAATATATCAGACTATGCTAAAAACGCTACTATAAACGGAGTAGGTCAAGGTATAACATCACAGATAAAAGGAGAAAGCTTTAAAGATGGATTTACAATGGGAGCGATTACTTCAATACTAAGTGATAGTGCATTACAGATGAGAAAGTATGTTAAGGATAATTATGATTATGCTGGGAAAAATAAAGAATTCGTCCCTGAAAACACACGAAGTAAGGGCGTTAGAGGTGATGAAGTTAAGCTGGCTGGAAGTCATTATGAACAAACTTATAGTAATGGCAAATTAATAAACAAGGAAATAATCGCCCCATTTGGTGGCTCTCAAACAGGAGAAAGACTTATATTTGGTAGTAGTTATAGCAAAGGTTCTTTTACAGATTATGTAAATGAATACTTTGCAGGACCACACGATTTTTTATCTAGTTGGAATTATGAGAATATCGGATTAAAAACATATCTACAAAATAATAATACTCTTATAGATATTGCAAGCGGATTGCTTTTAATACCTTCTGCACCATTTGCAATAGCACCATTCATACAAGATAATATGGCAAGTATTGGAATTTATAAGGATTTAAAGAGAGATAATAAACAGATGAGAGAAAATGCGATAAATAAATCATACGAAAGGCAGTTTAAATGAAATTTGGAAGTATTGTATCGTTTTTAATGATTGTAATTGGATTAAGTAGTTGTTACATAGGTGCTCCAAGTTATGAGGTTTTTAAGGAGAATAGAGATTTCTTTTTAACACCTT
The DNA here is from genome assembly GCF_013372205.1 of Campylobacter mucosalis. Classification (NCBI taxonomy): domain Bacteria; kingdom Pseudomonadati; phylum Campylobacterota; class Epsilonproteobacteria; order Campylobacterales; family Campylobacteraceae; genus Campylobacter; species Campylobacter mucosalis. The sequence continues at coordinate 1,727,391 of NZ_CP053831.1, read as the reverse complement.
ATAATCGTGCTAATCTTAGAGAGGTTTATGATGAAAATAGATACATATATAAATTTGAACATCCAAAAGGTTGTCACTATGGATACCTAACAAACAAAGATGATAAACCAGAAGTTATTCAAGAGTGGATTATATTGTCAGGTAAAGAACATTGCAAGCAAAGACAAGCTTGGGCTTGTTGTTTTTAATCCCAGCCACACCATTTGCAATAGCACCATTCATATAAGATAATATGACAAGTATTGGAATTTATAAGGATTTAAAGAGAGATAATAAACAGACAAGGGAAGAAGTTATAAATAAAGCAAAGGGGTATTAGGTGAATATAAAAAATATCATATTATGTCTAATGGTTTTATCAGGATTAAGTGGTTGTTCTAAATATTATATTCCAACTTATGAAACTTTTGTTGAAAGAGTTTTAAAACCTAAAATAGGAACTTCTGTTATTCCAAAAACTAATCAAAACCACAGGGAAATTTACGATGAAAATAGATATATATACGTAATGCACTATCCAAAAGGGTGTTATTATGCGTATTTAACAAATAGAGATGATAAACCAGAGATTGTGCAAGAGTGGATTATATTATCAGGGAAAGAAAATTGCAAAATAACTGAAAGCTTTGTTTTATTGCAATGATAAATATTAAAATTTACAATATAGATATCCCGTCATTATTGCCAACTGCTGGTGTGGCTAAATTAGGCACAAATACCTTAAAAACAACAGCTACCGAGATAAAAACTGCCTTAAACAACATAGAAGCAGACGCTATGGCAAAAATAACTCAGAATTTACCGAAAAACGCCACATATAATAAAAATGGACTTATAATATACGGCGGAAGAAATTATGCCATAGCTGGTATTGATAATATTAGCAAGCAACCAGTATTTACACAAGTAATAAATGGAAAATCAACAAGGAATTTTAAAATGTTTATAGACGGGAAAAGTATAACAACCATAAAGCCAACAAATTTTACACCAAAAGCTAATGCAGATTGGTTTGGAAATTTTATGTTAAATCCAAGAAATTGGGCTATTGGTTATGGGGTGGTTGATTTTACAAATGGTGCAATATCTCCAAATCCACCAGATACATTATTGCAAGGATTAGGTTATGGAGCTAAGGAATTTATTATTGAACCTATAAGAAAAAATATTATAAATGAATAGATTTGCTGGTATATTTGGCGGACTAATTCTTATTATTGTAAGTTTTGGAATTTATGCTACTAAGGAATTTCGCTATCACTATTATGAGCCATTATATTTAGGCAATTATGCGATATTTGCTAGTATAATTTTTTTTGCATTCGGTTTGTTCTTAATCGTCTATAAATCAAAGCACCCAAATTTTCTCCATTGCAAAAAATGCAAAAAAGTTTATAATTACGCAGATGTAAAAGATAAAAATAGAATTTGTCCTAAATGTAAAGGAGAATTGCAAGACTATAAAGAATTTAAAAATAAAAACAGAGAATTTCAAAAACTTGATAAAATAGAAAAAGAATTTACCAAAAAGAGTAAAAACTAAAATGAAAACACCATATATCTTTTTACCAATTTTAATTATCATCCAAACCCTAGCTAACCCCATAACCCCAGACCCAAACGCCCCTAAATCTAACCAGCCTATTATCCTAAAAGCCACAAACGAAACTCTAATAGTAAATATAACCACACCTAAGAATGGTATATCTATGAATGAGTATATTAAATTTAACACTCCAAACACTGGCACAGTATTAAACAACTCAGTAAATGGAGATAAAACAAACATAGCTGGGTTTGTTAATGCTAATCCCTTTTTAAACTCTGGCTCTGCTAATTTAATAGTAAATCAAGTAAATTCAAACGACCCATCACTTTTAAAAGGAAATTTAGAAATAGCAGGTAAGAGAGCTGATCTATTAATAGCTAATCCAAGTGGTATAAACATAAATGGCTTAAATATAATAAATGCAAACTCATCTACCTTTACCACCTCAAATGTAAATATAAACAATGCTTATAGCATAGCTAAAAATTTAGATAGCTCATATCTAAATAAAAATGGCACTATAAATATAATAGATAAAGGACTAAATGATAGCTCTAACTACACTAACATAATAGCAAACACCATAAACATAGCCTCAAACATACACGCAAACAATCTATCTTTAAAAGCAGATGCAAACAATGATAAAAACATAATAGCCATAGATAGCTCATCTCTTGGTGGAATGTATGCTAATAAGATAAACCTAATAGCCACTAATGACGGAGTAGGTGTAAATAACAAAGGCATAATCCTAGCTACAAACATAAAGATAAATGCTAATGGGGATATAATAAACTCTAATATCATAAAATCAGAAAAAAGTATAGATTTAATCTCAAATAAAACAATAACAAACAAAGATAAAGCAAATATCATCTCAAATAGTAATCTAAATTTACAAGCCAATGAGATAACAAACACAAATAGCTCAAATATAATATCAGTAGACACCATTAATCTATTTGCAAACCAAATAAACAACGCATCATCAAATATCTTAGCTAATGATATATTTATAAAAGCAGACAATCTAAACAACTACTCGCTAAACACACTACAAACAGGGTTTAGCACCTACTCTAATACTCTTAATCTAAAATGTTGTGGAAAGAGAGTATTTAAACTAGAAGCTAATATAAAAAGTATAAAAGATGAGATTATAAATGAATGGAAGTTATTAAATAAAACATATACAGACAAAGAGCTAAACACAGAGCTACTAAATAGAGTAGTATCACAAGACGCAACAGCTTATGCTTTAAATTTACATAAAAAGAGCTATCTACACGGCACTAGCTCACACCCATTTATCCAAATCCTACTGGATGAAAACACAAACACTATTGCTGTTACAACAAATAGAGCCAAATCAAATGAAAAGACTAGAAATATCTACTACAACATAACCAAAGAGTATATCACGCAAGATAGTTTAGATAACTTTATCCCCTCTAAAATTTATGCTTCTAATAATATAAATCTAAAAACAAACACAACCACAAACGATAAAAGCCAAATTTATGCAGATAATGATATTAACATTCTCTTGGGTACTTTAAACAACATAGGTAAAGAGCTTGATAGGAGTGTTAGTAGTCATATAAAATATGAATACAGACAACAGGAGTGGAAAAAATTAGGTAAGCTTACTGGACAGAAAAAATGGGTTACTAAGGGTGGCAATAGTGCTTATAAGAACTATACTTACCAAGAAGATGGCTACCCAGCAATACTAGCTGCAAACAATGGCTTTTATGCAAGTGTGATAAATTTAAATAATGGTGATATAAATAGTAAAACAAACCAAAGCATAAACATACCACTATTTAAACCAAACCACATACCTTATATAAAATTTACCCCAATAGATACTGGCTATCTATATAGCACAAGCGGTGCAAATATGCCTTTTATGCTAAATAAGTTTGATAACCTATATAAAAACGCAAACTCTCTTTTAAATGATAGATTAAATAAAAAAACATATTCACAAATAGATAAAAGCTCACTAATAATAGCTAAAAATGATATTAAGATTGACGCAGATGCAAATGTGTTTAATAATGGAGCATTAATAGCTAATGATATAGCCATTAATGCAAATAACATTATAAACAAAGATAGCCTACTAATAGCAAACAGCAGTGTAAACCTAAACGCAGATAAAAATATCAGCCTAACATCATCAGCTATAACTGCCTCAAACATAAACCTAAACGCAAATGATATATTTATAGACCAAACAACAAACTCTTATAGCAGTAGGAATTTTACCAATACCACACTAGGCGCTATGTCAGAATTAATAGCTAAAAAAGATATAAACATAAATGCTAATAACAATCTAAACATAAGTGGAGCAAATTTAAGTGCTAAAAACAATATAAACCTACAAGCTAGAAACGACCTAAATATAAAAACCAATCAAGCCAAAGAGAGCTTTAATATAAGCGGTAAAGATACAACCTTTAAAGGCATTATAACCACCAATCAAATCTCAAGCCTAAACGCAAACAACATAAATTTAAAAGCAAATGATATTACACTAGTAAGCACAAACCTAAACGCAAGTGATAATATAAACCTAAACTCAAACAACAACCTATTAATAACCTCCACAAACGACACCATAGATTTAACAAGTAAAATAACAAGCAAAGGCTTTTTATCTAAAAAGCAGACAACCACACAAACCATAAAAGAAGATGTTGTATCATCAAATCTAAATGCTAATAACATAAACATAATCTCAAATAAAGATACAACTATACAGGGGGCGAATTTAGTAGCGGATAATGAGATAAATATAAATGCAAAGGATATTAACCTAAATCCAGCAGTATATGAGAGTCTAGATTATTCACATACTAGCAAATCAAGCTGGGGCGGGCTTAAAAAAAGCCTTGATATGCATTCACTTGCAAAAGCAAATTTACAAGGTTCATCTTTAAGCACAAGCACAGGCGACATTAACCTAAACGCCACAAACAATATAAATATCATCTCATCAGATATATCAAGCATAAAGGCATTAAACCTAAATGCAGATAATGATATAAATATCATAGCAGCCAAAGAGCAGGTTAAAGAGGTAAGTGTTCATAAAAAAAGTAGTTTTAATCCGCTTGGTATATTTACCTATGTTGGCACACTAGGAACAAATGGGGGAGAAATTTACAAAGCCCAAGAGAATCAAAAAGGAAGCCTTGATGGTTTATCTAAGCTATCAAACATCACAGCAAATAAAGATATTAATATACATGCAAACAATGCCATCATTACAGCCAACATTAAATCAGATCAAGATACTAACATAAAAGCAAACACTGCCACCATCTTAAACGCTACTAATACCCATGAAAGCTACAACATAGATAAAAAAACCAGTATTAGTATAGCTCATATAGGCGATATCTTAAAAGATGCCAAACCAAAATCTCTATCAGAACTTAAAAAAGATACATCAGCCAAGATCCGCCTAGCTGATGCAGCCTATGAAAAAGCTACAAACAACATCTCATCCACCAAAAGCATAAGCTCAAACCTACAAGCTAAAAATTTAAACATCACCACCGACAAAGATATAACTATCACAGGAGCTGATATAAATGCCAAAGAGGATATAACCCTACATTCAAACAATGGCAACATATACATATCAAACAGCACAGATACAATTAGCACAGACACAACCCTAAAAGAGGCTAATGCCGCCCTATCTCTTACTGTGCAAAACGAATACGCCCAGATAGCTCCAGCTGCCATAGCTTTACAAGAGGCCATAAAGCAATTAGAGAGTGTAAAAAAAGAGTATGATAAATATAAACAAGAGGTTTCAAACCTACAAGACAAACTATCAGATATAAAACAAAGATATAAAAACAAAGAGGTAGGTATAGACTACTCTGACATAGAGGATCTAACAGATATAATAGATAATGTAAAAGATGAAGAAAAATACTATATAGCAAATATCGCCCTAGCAACTACAAACGTAGCCTCTAAAACAGCAGCCCTAATAAGCCAAAGTGTAGCAGCAACAAGTAGCTCAGGCACATATGGCTTTAGCGTAGGCATAGTTGGTGATATAAAAGGTAGCAACACTAAATCCAATACCGCACAAACTACATCTGTATCATCAAACCTAAATGCAAACAATATTAAAATTTCAACCAACAAGGACAAAGATACCAGCACAAACATAACTGGCTCAAACTTAATAGCAAACAACAACATAAACATAGACACTAAAGATCTAAACATAAACTCTAGCCAAGATACCTACAAAGCAGACTCTAAAACCAAAGAGCTAAGCGGTAGTGTTAAGATGACTATGTATGGTGGAGGTGGAGGTAGTGCAGGCTTAAACTACTCACAATCAAACTTAGATCAAGAAAACACAACACACAACAATAGCCAACTACTAGCACACAATGATATAAACATCAACACATCAAATGACACAACCATAAAAGGAGCAAACCTAAGAGCTAATAACACTCTAAATTTAAACACAAACAACCTAAGCTTACAAAGCCAAAGAGATATATACCAATCAAACTATAAAGGAGCAAGCCTAGGTGCTGGTATAGGATTTAGTGGATTAAGTAAAACTCAAAGCAATCAAATAAATAACAACACACCAGTAAAACCATCACTAATAAGCAAAGACCACTTTGTAGATATAAGCACTATAAAACCATCAAGCATAAACTCAAATTTCAGCCAAGACAAATTAAACACCATAAATAAACAAACAACCCTATCAAGCATAACAGCTAATAACATAAACATCAACACTAAAAACAACACTCATCTAAAAGGTTCAATGATAGCAGCTGGAAGCTTTGATGAGAATGGTAACTTCATAGACAATAAAAACCTAAACCTAACTACAAATACCCTAACCTATGAGAACCTATCAAATACAAGCTATACAAAAGGAACAAGTTTAGGTATAGGACTTAACTATGCATTAAATAGTAACAACAACAAACAAAACAACAAAGACAACACACAAACAGAGACAACTAACACCAATAAATCAAACAACCAAGAAAACAATAAAAAAGACAAAGACACAAACCAACATAATAAAATATCATCAATAAACTACACAAACAATAGAAATTTAAACTACACCCACTCTAAAACCCTAGCTACAATAGGACAAGGTAATCTAAATATAAAAGACAAAGAAAACTCAGATGATATATCTAAACTAAACACAGATACAACTAAAATAAACAAAGACCTATACAACACAAACATATCATCAAACATAAACTCCACACTAGATACAAGGTTACTTAGTAAAGAGGGTAGAGAACAGGTTAAGAGGGAGTTTGAGGATATGGATAAAAATATGGCTACAATAGCACAAACACTCCCTGATGAAAATAGCGATAATCCATTTGAAGCTGGTGTTGGTTATGTTTGGAATATGTTTGGTGCTTTAAGTTTAGGAGTATTGCCTACAAATGAAAATTTAGGTGGATTACTAGGAAATATACCAGGATACTTTGGATATGAGGATAGTCAGTTTGAAGTTTTAGGCGATAAAAACTCACGTAATGTATATGGCAATGGTATATTAAATACAAAAGAGGACGCTTTAAAAGGCGGAAGAAATATAATAGGAAGTGATGATTTTCAAGTATGGTATAACCCATCGAGGGGATTTTTAGCAGATGGGATAGAATTTTTAGTGGATAAATTCAATGGAAAAACAGGCATAAGCAAACAAATAACCAAAAAACAAAATGAGCTTTCAGACCTAATACAATACTATATATTTATGCACTCACAATTTCACGAGATAGCAAAGTATGGGGCAAATAATAAAAACACATATTATAGTTTTGGGGCTCCGATGAGAGATGAAACACTGATTAAAATTTATGGCAAACCAAATGAAAATAATGAAAAAATTTTAAAAATCTTTAAAAGACCCGGAGATTATGTATCCTATCCAGAAAATATACTTAACCCAAAAACTTGGTTTATGTCGGGACACGGGACTGAGAATTATAAGAATATGTTAAAACAAGACACGGAGTATTAAATGAAAAATATTTTATTTATAACTTTTTTAGTATTATTCATAAGTGGTTGCTATGCTGGAAAATGTGATGGTTTTTTTGATAATCAAATATTGTCAATTAGCTATACGCCATACTACACTGAAAAGTGGTATATTGACCCAAATAACCCAAATAGCAAAATGCTATATGGCACTGAGGGTTATGGTGCAAGTGCTAAAAAGAATAAGCATAATTATATTGTTAAATATTTTAATTACAAGGATTGTCAAGAAGTGCCAAATGAGAAAGTTTATAAAATTATTCAGCCTGAGAATGTTTTTTGGTATATTAAAGAGAATGATAAATATATAAAAAAATTTAAAATATGGGAAGAGCTAGAGGTGGCACTTATACAAGAGTGTTATAACGATGGCTTTTGTAAAGTATATAGAACAGAAGGTGCCAAGCAGGATTATTTTTTAAACAAAAAAGACTTAACGTTAGTTAAGTAAAACACAATTTTACCTATATTGTAAATGACCGGGATTTGGTATCTAATGTATTTGGTTTAACTGGCTCAAATGCTAATGAATACTTAAAAGATGAATATAAATAAGGATAAGATATGGGGTCACTCTATGCAAAATTATAATAACAACCTATACAAAGAAATAAAATTTAACAAGGAGAAATAACAATGAAGTATTTAGTGTGGTTTTTAGTTGCGTTTGTTTTTAGTGGTTGTTTTAAATCTGATTTTATTCCACTGGAGCTTGGAGCAAAAAGAAATTATAAGGCTTATAGTTTTATTATGCCAAAGAATTCAAATAGTGAATGGACAACAGGATATTATATTCACGACCCTTTTTCAGCATTTTACAGGCGTATTAAGAATTTAAAAATGTCAGAACAATTTTCTTTTATAGAAAAAGTGGAGGATAAAAAGACTATTGATAAATATTTTAAAATGGAAAAAACTAAAATTAGTCCAAAAGAGTATTTTAAAGAGTATTTTAAAGCCAGTTTTCCAGATAATAAAGAAGCAAGTATTGATGAAATGATTAGCTGGACTCATCACGGGCTTCTAAGTGACAATATTGATTATATAGGAAATATAAAGTGTCAAACTACAAGAGAGATTTACAAAGCAACTACTAAGATATTTTATACTACCAAATGCCCATACTATGTAAAAGATAATGCTAATATAATTAAATATCTTGTTATACAGTATGAAGTTTCTTTGTTTGATAAAGATAAATCAATGCAAGCTCTTAAAATTTTTAAACAAACCAAAAAAGAGCTATTTGATAGTATTATCATTCACGACATAGATACTGCTCGTATGGAAAAAGAGGGGTTAATGCATTATGATAAAAAATATGACCCAAATGCCGGACATAATCCACTAGTGCAATGGATACATCCTGAATATTAGTATAAAATAGAAGTAAATGACTAAAATTTCAAGCATATTATTTAGCATAATCTTATTTGTATTAGGATTACAAGCAAATTTAATATGCTTAAAACCCCTAACCGCTGATGACACAGCAGCCCTAATAAGCCAAAGTGTAGCAGCAGTAAGTAGCTCAGGTACTTATGGCTTTAGCGTAGGCATAGCAGGAGATGTAAATGGTAAAGACATTAAATCAAACACCACACAAACAACCTCTATCTCATCAAACCTGCAAGCAAACAACATATCTATATCAACCAATAAAGATAAAGATACCAGCACAAATATAACTGGCTCAAACCTAATAGCCTCTAATAACATAGACATAAACACAAACAACCTAAACATATCATCATCACAAGATACATATACATCTAAACAAGATACTAAAGAGCTAGGTGGAAGTATTAAATTTAGTATGTATGGAGGTGGAGGAGGAAGTGCTGGCTTAAACTACTCACAAGGACATAGTAACCAAGAGAGCATAATAAATAATAACTCACAGCTAATAGCAAACAACACTCTAAATTTAACACAAATAACCCAACCTATGAAAAACCTATCAAACACAAGCTATAACAAATGGAAATAAAAATGAGTGTTAAAAGTGGCTTTATATTTTTAGGTTTTATTTTTATTGTAGAAGCAATTTGGGCTTTATTTGGCGGTAAAATTTATTTTAAGTATCAAGGTTGGCAAATGTCTGATGAAAAAACTATTTTTGGTTTTTTAGCTACAGGTTTGTTTTTTATATGCATAGGAATTTTTTACAAACTAAAATGCCCAGAATTCTTACGTTGCAAAAAATGCAAAAAAGTTTATAATTACGTAGATGTAAAAGATAAAAACGGAATTTGTCCTAAATGCAAAGGAGAATTACAAGACTATAAAAAATAAAAAAGAGATTTTTTGCAGAAATTTAGTATGAATGGTGGAAGCGAGGGGGATCGAACCCCTGTCCAAAAACAAAACAACCGCAGCCTCTACATACTTAGCAGAAGTGAAAATTTCATCTAAAAAGGCTCACTTCCCAAAACCAAAATTTAGACTAAGACTAAACTTCGCTTCAAGGCTCGTCAAACCCCAAAACTACACTACCTGGATTACTCGCAGACCTTTTTAGATAGTATCAAAAGGCGCAAGGCTCAACTGAACTTACGCAGCTTTAGCGTAAGCAGGAGCGAATTTAACGTTATTTGCGTTTAATTTTAATTTAGGCTTTTTACGCTTTGCCAAAAGCGGTATGCCACCACGACCACTCTGCTCCTGTCGAAGCCAAGTCGCTCCCATAAAAAGTCAGCTATTTTACAGCGATTTTATAATTTAGTCAAGTTTTTGAGGTATATTTACTATGAGCGGTTCTAGCACACTAAAGAATTCTGCGTCGTTTTCTAAATCTGCTCTGTATTTGCTAAACTGGTCATTTACTAGCAAGAGCCAATCGATAAATTTATCATTTGCTGGACCTTGCAAATTTATGGCTTCACTACAAATTTCCTCAGCCAAAGTTGTGAGTTTTAGTATAGGATCAAGGTGCATATATGCCGAAGCAGACTTTATGTTGTGGAAAATTCTATAAAGCTCACGCATATCATCTTTGTATTTATCAGGTCGATTTAGGCTTATTATGAGCGGTTCCATAATGTCGCACATCAAAGAGTAGTGTGACAAAAACTCATCTACAATGTCAAAAGAGTACTCAAGCTCTAGGTTTTTAAATATGCCCATAATTGATCCTTAAAATAATAGCAACCCATATTGTAGCAAAAAATTTGCTAAAATTAGCACAAATTTTCAAAAAAGTAAAACAAAAGCTAAGAATTATAAATTTTAAAGTAAAATCCATAAAAATTTAAAAAGTAGCAAGATGGATAGAATTGTTGAGATAGAAAAAGTTAGCTTTGAGAGCGATTTTGAGGTAAGTCTGCGTCCTAGCGGATTTGATGATTACATCGGACAAGATAAGATAAAACAAAATTTAAACGTCTTTATAAAAGCGGCGAAAAAACGCTCTGAGTGCCTTGATCACGTGCTTTTTTATGGCCCACCGGGGCTTGGTAAGACGACACTTGCTCACATAATCGCAAACGAAATGGGCGTGGCAATAAAGATGACGGCAGCCCCTATGATAGAAAAAAGTGGCGATTTGGCTGCGATTTTAACGAATTTGCAAGAGGGCGACGTGCTTTTTATTGATGAAATTCATCGCCTTAGCCCTGCTATTGAAGAGGTTTTATATCCTGCGATGGAGGATTTTCGCTTAGATATTATCATTGGCTCAGGACCTGCTGCTCAAACTATTAAGATTGATCTGCCAAAATTTACGCTAATCGGAGCTACAACACGTGCCGGTATGATCTCAGCACCGCTTCGTGATCGCTTTGGTATGGATTTTAGGTTGCAGTTTTATACCTCTGATGAGCTAAGCCGTATCGTGCAAATCGCTTCAAGTAAACTTGGCAAAGAGTGCGATAAAAACGCATCTCTTGAAGTCGCTGGGCGTTCGCGAGGCACACCACGTATCGCTTTACGGCTACTAAAACGAATTCGCGATTTTGCTGAGATAAATGATGAAAATTTCATATCACATGAGCGAAGCAAAGAAGCCCTTGACGCACTTGGCGTAAATTCGCTCGGATTTGATGAGATGGATATAAAGTATTTAGAGATTTTACTAGAAGCAAAACGCCGACCTTTGGGGCTTAGCACGATAGCTGCGGCTATGAGCGAGGATGAGGGGACGATTGAGGATGTTTTAGAGCCTTATTTGCTTGCAAATGGCTACATTGAGCGAACGGCTCGTGGCAGGATAGCAAGTGCGAAGGCGTATGAGATTTTTGATTTGAAATTTGAGGGCGAAAAGGGGTTGTTTGATTAAAACATCTTTTTTAGCACGGATTTTAGGGCTTTGACGCTTTTTGTGTCAAGCTCTGTGATTTTTGAAACGAGCCTACTTGTGCTAACACACCTGATTTTATCACACAAGATAAGTCCGTCTTTGTCAAGTAGTTTTATTTTGATACGATATGGTGCCTCAAATCCTTTGCTGGTTATTGGTGCTATTAGCCTAGTTTTTAGATAGTCAAGCTCTGGTGGCGAGATGATGACACAGGGGCTGGTTTTTTGTATCTCTGCCCCTATTGTTGGGTCAAGGGCGACAAAGTATATCTCATATCGCTTCATCACCACTCCCACTCATCTAAGTCTATCGTGCCAAAATCGCACGTTTTTTCATCATTGGCAGCCTTTCTTAGCTCTGGCGTATCCCAGTCAGTTATGTCGTCTTCTTTAACTGGTTTTAGTAAAACCCCCTCTTTTAAAATTTCAAGTGAAATTTTATCAAACCCAAACTGCTCAATTATGCTTTTAGGTAGTCTTATGCCTTGTGAGTTGCCTATTTGTATTAAATTTGTCGTCATTTTTAGCCTTTTTTTGTAATTATAAAGTAATTACTATAAAATTTGACTTTAATTAAAATCTTAAATGAAGCAAATTTTGCTATAATCTCTAAAATTTATGTCCAAAAGGCACAATGTGAGTTCTAAAATTTTTATAGGATTTTTTGTCTGTTTTGTGTTGGCACTGCTTTTATATCTATTTCAGTCATTTTTGTTAAATATCCTAATCGCAGCACTTCTAGCAGTTGCCACCTCAAACATAAATGTAAAAATTTTACAAATCACAAATGGCAAAAAGACACTCTCAGCTGGGCTAACGACGATAGTTTTACTATTTTTGTTTGTTGCCCCATCACTTTATGCGATCGCAAGTATCGTAAAATACGCTACAAATTTCAACGCCGATACGATAAATTCGACGATAGAATACATCAAAAACTACCATTTTAGTTTGCCAGTATCCTTTAGTTTTTTAGAGCCAAGTGTTGATGAGTTTTTGGGTAGTCTAGATTTTAATAAGATAATCACAAATGCCATTTCAAGCATTACTGGCATAGGTAAGTTAAGTGCTAAATTTCTAACAGATATGATTTTTGTTCTTGTGTTTTTCTTTTTTGCTATGCTCTATGGTGGCGAGTTGGTAAAATACCTAAAAGACGCTCTTCCGATGCAAAAAGAGGATAGCGAGTTTATACTTAGTGAAGTTGCAAATGTGATGAGTGTGGTTTTTTACTCTATTATCATAAATATGATTTTACAGGGGTTTTTATTTTCTCTCGTGACGATGTATTACGGATATGACGGCATTTTAACGGGAATTTTATTTGCATTTACATCGCTCATACCAGTTGTGGGTGGTATGCTCTCATGGGTGCCAATATCGCTTCATCAATTTGCCTCAGGCGATAGTTTTGGAGCGGTTGTGATAGCTGTTTATTCGGTTATTGTTATATCGATAGTGGCTGATACATTTTTAAAGCCTTTGGTGATAAAATTTATAAACTCAAGGCTTGTAAAAAAACCAGCAAAGATAAATGAGCTACTCATATTTTTTGCTATGATAGCTGGTATTACGACATTTGGCTTTTGGGGGATTATACTTGGACCTGCCATTGTGACGCTGTTTATATCAACAATCAGGCTTTATGTGCTTTTAAGAGATAGAATTTAATCTAGTTAATAAAAAATATTAATTAACTATTTAGAAAATTTAAACTATAATCGACGCACAAATTTTTAAAGGAGATAGAATGTTTAAACTAAGAGAATTACCATTTAATCCAGCACAAAATGCTGTTGTAAGCGAGAAAACCTGTGAGTATCATCACGGCAAACACCACGCTACTTATGTCGCAAACCTAAACAACCTAATTAAAGGCACAGAGTTTGAAAATGCCGAATTTTACGATATTTTGCTAGGTGCAAAGGGCGGACTTTATAACAACGTAGCACAGGTTTATAACCACGATTTTTACTGGGATTGCATCGCTAAAAAAAGCGAGATGAGCGATGATTTAAAAGCGGATTTAAATGCACAGCTACCAAATTTTAAAGATGATTTTATAAAAGCTGCTACCACACTTTTTGGCTCAGGCTGGGCGTGGCTAGTTTATGACCCAAGTGCAAAAAAACTAGAGATAGTGCAAACTTCAAATGCAGCTACGCCTGTAAATGACGGCAAAGTGCCACTTTTAGTCGTTGATGTTTGGGAGCACGCTTATTATATTGATAACTTTAATGCACGTCCTAAATACCTTGAAACGTTTTATGAAAATATCAACTGGGATTTTGTCTCACAAGCTTATGAGTGGGCTAAAAAAGAGGGCTTAAACTCAGTGAAGTTTTACACAAACGACCTTCACGGCAAGGGCGGTGGCTGCTGCGGTTGCGGTTGTAACTAATCCTTAGCCCCACTTTTGGGGCTAAATCACTCGTTTACGATACAGTTTTTACCGCTTCGTTTTCCCTTATATAGACGCTCGTCAGCCTCTTTTATCATCGTGTATATGTCCTTTTGCTCTTTTGTGCTTTCATAGCAAGATACACCATAAGTCATAGTAACTGAAATTTGAGTATCTTCATATAAAATATGGCTTGAGTTTATGGAATTTCTTACACGCTCTAAAACGCTTAAAGCTTTTTGGTCTGTGCTATCGCATAGGATTATTAAAAACTCCTCCCCACCCCAGCGACACACGAAGTCATCTTTTCTAAAGATATTTTTAAAAATCTCTGCGATGTTGATTAAAACCTTATCCCCAGCGTTATGTCCGTAAGTGTCATTTATCCTTTTAAAGTCATCTATATCGCATATCACGACTGCAAAATCCCGCTCATTGTTTAAATTTTCCTTTACAAAGGCATTTAGAGCGTTTCTATTTTGTAGTTTTGTGAGAGGATCTTGGTTTAAAATTTCTTCTATCTCGATCTTTTCTTGTCTTGCATTTATAAAGGCAAGAGTGTTTGAAAGCTCTAAAAGGCGTGAAACTATTATGGCAAAACAACACGCCACAACGGCATTTGAGATAAAAAATGTATTTTCCCAGCCATCATATTTAACAGTCCCATCATAAAACAGATAGTAGCAACCAAAAAATATGCAAATTTGGGTAAAAATAAGAGCATTTGTCAGTATCTTGTATCTGATATCTGTAAAAAGCGATGTGAAAATAAAGGCAAAAAACAAAAGCTCAAACCCATATCCCCAGCCAAGACGCATAAAGCATAAAGTGGCGTGGATAACTATCTCAAACTGAGTAATTGCAAGTGAAATTTTCAAATTTTCATCATCATAAAATGATATGGCGGTTATAAAAATATAGATACAAACTGAGAATATGTTTAAGGTCATCAACGCGTTGTCGCCTAACGCGTAAAACATCGCAAGGTAAAAGATATGCGATAGTAAAATAAGGACATTTGTGATTTTTATGGCTGTTGTGGAGCTGATTTTGTGCATTGATAAATTTTGTATCATTTTTGTATCTCCATCTCCACGCGATCCTTGCCATTTTTTTTGCCACGATACAAAAGCTCATCCGCCTTTTTAATCATCTGCGCAAAGTTATCATCAAAGCCGTTTAAAAATATTACCATACCAAAGGTCATCGTCACGGACGCACCGCTTGGTAGTTTGTTGTTGCTTATGTTTTTTAAAAGTCTTTTTGGTAGGCTGTGGATAAACTCTATGTTTGCCTCTGGGATTATTATTAAAAATTCCTCTCCACCCCAGCGACAAATAAAGTCATCTTTTCTAAATATCTTTTTTAGAGTCGTTGCAATATCTTGAAGTACCCTATCGCCCCAGTTATGTCCGTAAGTGTCGTTTATGAATTTAAAGTTATCTATGTCGCCCATTATCAAGACAGAATTTGGCTTTTTGAAAATTTTAGGCTTGTATTTTATGATATGCTCGATACTTCGCCTGTTTAAAAGTCCTGTTAAGTAGTCGTGTTTTGAAAGACGCTCAAGCTCGTCTCTCTCATCTTTTAGCTCTTTATACGAGCTTGTTGTTAAGAAATTTGCAAACATTCCAAGCCTAATGATGACAAAAAACACTATTAAAGAGCAGATGACAAACGACATATTGCTAAACCACTGTGGCAAACCATAGCTATTTTGGAAATTTGGCTTCATTGCTATTAGGATTGCTAACTCACCCAAAGATATGGCGTATGAGAAAATTTTGTTATTAAACGTGCAAAAATAGTGTGAATATACAAGAAGCACCAAACATAGATAAAAACCGCTGCTAAAGCCCAGTATTGCGGTTGAGGATACGCTTATGTATATGACATTACAATGCACCCAAAGTATGCTGAAATTTTTATATTTATAGCTGTATCTTACTCTTACGATGAGTGTTATGATCACTAAAATAGCAGATACAAACATCAACGTATGATTTAGGATAAAAAATATCGACGTGCTTAAAATGTTAAACACAACGACCATATCGAGCAAAAATCGATATATGCCATCTGCTGATTTATACTCGATATAGTTTGTTTTATCAAGAACACTAAACATTAGTAGCTGTCGTAACTATCTTCGTCGCTGTCGCCGTCATCGTACTCGTAGTCATCTTCGTCATAGTTATAACTACGCTCGTTCTCATACTCTTCATCTTCGATCTCTTCAAGTTCTTCTTCGAACTCATCTTCAAACTGGCTCATACCTCACTCCTTTCATCTTGTTTTGCTACAAATGGCAACTCGTTTTTATCGCTATTTTCAACATATAGACTTTGACTAGGAAATGCAAAGCTAAGGTTATTTTTGGCAATTATATCCATAATACCTAAAATTATCTCTTGCTGAACTTGTAAAAATTCCGCCCTTATGGTCGTTTTTGTAAAGCAGTATATCAAAATATCAATAGAACTATCATTTAATTTATCTAAAGCCACATAAAGTTCATTTTTATAACCTGCTAGATCATCAATGCTTACTATATTTTGCTTAAATTTTAGCCTTCTGTTATCGCTTATAAAACTACCACCATTATCTGGTTTTGAAATTTTTGGATTTGCCAAAAGCATACTTTTTATCTCTGACATACACTTTAAAATTTGCTCGGGTTTTGAGTCGTAAGTAAGTCCAATTGTCATATTTATAAGTCGCCCAGCTTTTCTTCTAGACCAGTTGATGATAGGCTCACTTGCTAGTTTTGAATTTGGGACAAATATCAGGGCGTTATCAAAGCTTCTTATAGATGTTTTCCTTAGCCCTATCTCAACTATTGTGCCATCTATGTTGCCACAAACTATTCTGTCGCCTTGAGAGAATGAGTTATCAAACAAAAGCATAACTGAGGCAAAGAAATTTGCGATAATATCTTTTGCTGCAAACGCCACGGCAAGTCCGCCAATACCGAGTGAAGCGATAATTGCTGAAATATCAAAACCAAGTCGTGCAAGGATTAAAAGTATGGTGATTATTATGATTATAAAATATATGATTTTTATGATTAAATTTATAACCTCTTTGCGTCCACTCTTTTTTGTTAGTTCGCTTATGATTATTAATCCATAGCCATTAAGCATAGTGAGTGCTAACCAACCAAAACCTAAAATGTATGCTATGGATAGTGCAGTTGCGATACTAATTGGTATAGGAACTGGATAAAAGCCAACGCCTACACAAATTTTAAGTGCATATATGATAAGCAAATACGCTATCGGACGTTTGACGATGATTAAAATTTGCTCTTTTTCATCGGTGCCATCTTGCTTTGAAAGTATTGTAAGCACCAAATATGTGAGTTTTGCCAAAATTCTCGTAAGCGATATGAAAAATACAAATACAGCAAAGATGATGACACTTTTTCCAATATTAAATTTAGACGCTAAAGTTGGAATTTGTTTGTTGATAAACTCTATTGCCGTTGTTAAATTTAGCTCTGAAAGTATGCTGTTTGAGCTAAGAAGATCAGCATTTGTTTTTAAGTAGTTTAAAACCTCTTCACTGCTTTGCTTTTGTAGCTGCAAGGCATTTATCTGAGCGTCAAATTTGTTTGTATCAAGTGATTTTAACTCCTCGATATTTGTGTATGAGTTGGTTTGGAGTGTCAAAAGTCCAGAATTTATAAGCTCTCTTATAGCCTTTGCGTGTGTGCCGTTTTTAAACATCTCCTCAAGCTCTATTAACGTTGTGTAGTAGGCTTGTGCGATATTCATACTCTCAAGCTCGATTGCATTTTGGACGTAAGCGGTTTTATTTTGGCTATTTTCATATCGCTTGACTATTTTTTCTAACTCCGCCTTTTTGACTCTAAATTTCTTTATCTCGCTCTCTTTTATAGAAATTTGAGTTATGAAAAATGGTATTTGCTCAAGCAACTTTGCCTTTTTATCATTTAAGATAGCTAAATTTGCCTTGCTTGAGTTTGAGTCGGTTTGAGCCTTTAGTATGTTTATTTGTGAGTTTAGTTGCTCTAATTGCTCTGTGATTTGCACGATAGTATTATTATCTTCAGCACCAAAAACAAACGTAAATAACGCAAAAAGCAAAAGCCAAAATTTCATAATCTACCTTACTGCTAGTAGCTTAAAGCTTTTGGTTTTTAAATCGTAGCTAAAAATTTCACCCGTTTCAATGATATAGTGCCAACCATAAATTTCAAGCTTTCCAGCGTCAAAATCGCTCTCAACGTTTGGATAGGTTAGTAAATTTTCAATGGAATTTATGATATTTAATCGCTCTGTTAACCACGCTATTTTGGCCGGATCGTCGCTTGTAAATTTTAAAACTTCGGTTTTTATAGGTTCGATTAGTTTTATCCAGTTTCTTAAATTCGGTGTATTTACAAATTTACTTTCATCTTGATAAATTGCCTTACAACCGCCGCAATCAGAGTGTCCGCATATGATGATAGTTTTTATATTTAGCACTTGCAGAGCGTACTCTATGGCTGAGGTTGTAGCTAAAAAGTCATCACTCACGCGGTATGGAGGCACTATATTTGCTATATTTCGTATTGTAAAAAGATCGCCTGGTAGCGCGTTTGTTATGAGATTTGGCACTACGCGAGAGTCGGTACAGGTGACAAAAAGTACCTTTGGATCTTGGTTATGCTTCAGACTTTTAAATAGCTCTTCGTGCTCTAAAAATCCGTCCTCCATAAAGCTTACAGCACCTTCTAATAAAGCTTTCATAAAACTCCTATTTAACACAAATTTGAGCCGATTATATCAAAAGTAGGTTTAAAGCTAAATTTTGGTGTCAAAAAATGCGTAAGGGTGGTGTCCGACACGCTCGTTTTCTGGTGGTAACTGCATATAATCGCCGTAATATGTTCGTAAAATTTCATCATAGTTTTTGATAATCATAAGCTTTGTATTTTCAAAATCGCAAAGTACGTAGTCATCAAAGTCGCTTTTTTGATAAATTTCTTTAAATCCAGTAGATAAAATCCCTAAATTTTCTTGATTTGTGCCGTTAAAAATTTTCTCTAATTTTTGATATTTTTTGATTAGTTTTTCTCTTTTTTCAAAGAATTTATAGTATAAAAATCTTGGAAAATGAGTGATTTTCTTGACAATTTTTTTAGCTTTGCTTTTATATTTATAGTCATAATTTGGGAAACTAGCGATCTCAATCTTTTTAAGTAGCTTTTTTAATTTTAAAAAGTGGCTATCTTTTTGGTCTTTATTAATCTCATCAAGGCAAAAAATATCAATAAAAATGCCAAATTTTCTAAAATAAATTTCGTGTTTTTTATCTAAAAACTCGCCGACATATCTTTTATGACAGAGCTTTGCAAAATTTAGATTGTAACCATCCACGTTTAAATCAAGCAGGTAAAAATCATCAAGCTTTTTTAAAGCCATTATCAATTTTTCATAGTTTTTTCTTGTTAAAAATATATCAAAATCATCGTCCCAAGGTATAAATCCACCGTGCCTGATTGCACCGATTAAAGTCCCGTATGCCAGTGAGTATTTTATATCGTTTGCAAGGCAAATTTCGTGAATTACATTTGCCATTTCAAGCATTACTTTTTTACACTCATTATCATTTAATTTTCGCATTTTAGCCTCTTTATTTTTAAATTTAATTCATCTAAATCATCTTTATCATCAATCTCGCCAACAAGCTCATTCGGAACGTTTAAAAAGCCCATATTTATATCGCTAATCACGTCTAAAACGGCGTTATCGTAATATTTTTTAGGGTCTAAAAACGCACTTTTTTCAAGCGATAAAATGTGGCGTTTTATCACGTCTGCATCGGTTTTATTAAAGTAGCTAATGCCAAGAAGCGAAGGGGCATTGAGTGCTGAAATTTCAATGCCAACGACGCGATTTTCTTGCGTTTTGATAATCCACTCTGGCTTTTGTGAGTTTGCCCTAATTGTCGTGTAGTAGTGCGAATTTTGGCGGATTTGAAAGATATTTTTTAAAAGCACAACATCAGCGTCAATAACAAAACTATCGCCAAAATAAGGCAAAGCAAGGGCAAATGAAGCTAGGTTGTTTGAGGCGTGAAAATTCTCATTTTTAATGAGTTTTACTCCGAATTTTTGCTCTAAATAGCTAAAATTTTCGCTTAAATAGCCGGTGATTACGTAAATCTCGCTAATGTCTCGCTCGTTTAGAAATTTTATCGTTCGCTCAATATTTGGCTCACCTAAAATATCAAAAAGTGCCTTGTGTTTGCTTTTTGTTAGCTCTTTAAGCCGTGAGCCAAACCCAGCAGCTAAGATGATTGCATTCATTTTAATCCTTATAAATTTGTAAGCAGTGAGCCGATGATAATTAGCACGGCAAAAATGGCTAAAACTATTGAAAATTCGCCGCCCAAAACAAAGCCGATTAAAATCGCCCAAAATGAGTATGAGATATTTAGTCCCATTGCCCTTAAAGCGCCGATTTTAGTGATACCAAAGTAGTAAAGCAGGTATGAAAACGCACCAAAAATTGCAGCTAAAAATAGACTTTTAAAGCCAAAAAACTCGCTTTCAAAATTGATAGTAAATCCTAAAAACACGGCTAATAAAAACAGGCAAATACTGCTTACACCCTGCCTTATAAACAACGCATTTAAGGGGCTTAGCTCATCTTTTAGGGCTAAGTTTATCACCACGCATTCAGCACCCCAGCCAAAGGCACAAAGTAGTCCAAAAATCGCACCAAGTAGGCTAAAATGCACGTTATAGCTTAAAAAACAAAGCCCAACGCTACTAACTACGGCTAAGCCTAGCCCAAAAAGTCCGGTCTTGCTAAGCTTTTGCTTTAAAATAAAATTTGCTAAAACCACGCTAACTACGGGATAAAGTGAGCTAAACACCGCTGCAAAGCCGATATTTGCGTAAGAAATGGCTAAAACAAACGAGCCCATACCGATAAAACCGCCAAAAAATGAGGCTAGGGCAGTGATTATTAACGAGCGTCTTTTAATTATAAATATATATTTAAATTTATTTAAAAAAATAATTAACAAAAAGATAACCAAAAAGCTTAAAAAGTCGTGCAAAAATGCCAAAACTAGCGGATTTAGCGAAATTTTTGCCAAAATCGTGCCGTCAAACGCCCATAAAATCCCACTAAAAAGTGCGGCAAAAAATCCGCTCATAACACCCTTTCTAATGCCGATTTTAGCCGTTTTTTAGCGTAGTTTGTGTAGCTTTCATCGCCGTTTGAGATTTTAACCAAACTCCAAGCCGTCCATAAAATATCTTGCACACTTTTATAAATTTCTATCTTTGATTTTAGTCCTAAATCTGCCCCATAAAGCCCCAAAAATCGCTCTTCTTCATCATTTGAAAAATCGCTTTCAACAAACAAAGAAGCCACGTCCCAAGCTGGGTCATTTAGCCCTGAATACTCCCAGTCAATGATGAAAATTCTCTCATCGCACATTAAGATATTCTCAGGCACTAAATCGCCGTGAGTTGGAACTAAGATGGTATTTTTAGAGTAAAATTTTTGATTGATTTTTGTTAATTTTTGCTCTAAATCGTTAAAAATTTCAAGTGCTGTTAAAAATCCATTAAATTTTAATGCCGTTTCGTTTGAAACTAGATTTAGATAAATTTTCATCTGTAAAAATGGGTTAAAATCATTTTTAAACTCCATTTTTGAGCTGTGAATTTTGCTTAAAATTTTAGCTATTTTCTCACTATTTTGCCTTAGTGTGGCTGGTTTTAGGGTTATGGCATTTGATAAAAATTCCGTGATTTTTATCCCGCTAACTTCATCAAAAAACGCCGTTTTTACGTTAAATCCGAAATTTGAAGCGATTGTTTGATTTAGTTTTTCATCATCTCGTTTTATGATTTGATTTGAGCGGTTGCCCGGCACTCTAAGCACGAATTTTTCGCCATTTGAAGTGATTAGAAAGTTTGAGTTTGTCATACCGCCAAGTGCGTTAATCTCATCGGCATTTTTGCCAAGCGAATTTGTAAAAATTTCAGAAATTTCTTTAAAATCAAACAAAATTTTACCTTGTTTTTATTTATTTTGTGTTTATTTTATCAGTTTTTTGTTTAAAATAGCTAAAAACAGATTTTTTAAGAAAATTTTTACTCTTTATTTACCTATTTTTTGCTAAATTTCACAAAAAAATTAAAAAGGAGAAAAAATGAGTTTATACAACAGAAACTACACGCAAGAGCGTGAGATAGAACAAACCTACGCGCAAAGCAACCTAAGTGCGTTTATCAAGCAGACTTATCAGCTTTTTGCCGCTTCGCTTTTAGCAGCTACAGCTGGTGCTTACACTGGAATTTACTTTCTGGCTGCAACGCTAATCCAAAACAAATTTTTGTTCTGGGGTATTGTGATAGTTGAGTTTATCACACTATTTGCCTTAATGGCAGCAAAACGCAAGGCAGGGCTAAATCTAATCTTGCTATTTGCATTTACATTTATGAGCGGACTTACGCTTACTCCGCTACTTTATGCGATTTTGGGTATGCCAAGTGGTGCGGCTATCGTAGCTCAGGCATTTACGCTTACGACCGTTGCTTTTGGCGGACTTAGCATTTTTGCTATGAATACAAAACGCGACTTTACGACAATGGGTAAAATGCTATTTATCGCACTTATCGTTGTTGTGGTTGCAAGTTTGATAAACATTTTCACGCAAAGCCCAATGTTTCAGCTTGTGATTGCAAGTATATCTGCGATTTTATTTAGTGCTTACATACTTTATGATACACAAAATATCATTCGTGGCAACTATGAAACGCCAGTTGAGGGTGCGGTTGCACTTTATCTTGACTTTGTAAATTTATTTACTTCATTGCTTCAAATTTTAGGTATTTTTGGACGTGATGAGTAACGTTTATAGAGTTATAGACGCAAATTTAAATAGACTAAAAGAGGGGCTTAGAGTCGTTGAGGACATAAAAAGATATGGCTTTAACGACAAAGCCCTAGCCCTAAAAATCAAAACACTTCGCCACAAAGCAAAAATCCCACAAAATGACTTCATAAAATTTAGAGATAGCACAAATGATGTGCTAAAATCAAGCACAAAAGATGAGCAAAAAAGAGCCGATTTAAACGACATAATCACGGCAAATTTTAAAAGAGCACAAGAGAGTGCGCGTGTGCTTGAAGAGTGCTTTAAAATCGTAAATTTAGAGTATTCAGAGCTTTTTAAAAGCATACGCTACGAACTTTACGAGATTGAAAAAGAGATTTATTAAAATTTTAAAACTTTTTTTGTATAATCAGCCCTAAAAATTTCAAAGGAAATCACGTGAGTTCATTATTTTTAGTGTTGCAGTTTGTCTTAGCGGTCATCATTACGATAGCCGTTTTACTTCAAAAAAGCTCATCTATCGGGCTTGGAGCATATAGTGGTAGTAACGAAAGCCTCTTTGGTGCAAAAGGTCCAGCTGGATTTTTGGCAAAATTTACCTTTGTCGTTGCGGTCATATTTGTTTTAAACACGCTAATGCTTGGCTACTCTTATAACAAAGAGATGAAGCGTTCATTAATTGATAGTGCAAATATACAAAGCATAGTGCCAAAAGCAAAAGATAGCGCAGTTCCTACTGCACCTGACGCGAAATAATGCGGATTCTGTTTTTACTCGTATTTGGGTTTGTATTTGCATTTGCAGATGCTCATATTTTTGTCTATCATCGTTTTGATGACCCAAAGCACTCTAGCACAAATATCTCGACAGAAATTTTGCGTAAGCAGTTTGATTATATCAAGCAAAAAGGCTATGAAGTCGTCCCGCTAGAGATGATGGTGGAGCGATTAAAAAATGGCGAAGATGTACCAAATAACTGGGTCGTGCTAGTTGTAGATGACGGCTATAAGAGCTTTTACCGCAATGGTTTGCCAGTATTTAAAGAGTATGGCTATCCATTTACTCTGTTTGTTTATGTCGAGGCAAGTGCTAGAAAATATGGCGATTATATGAGTTTTGATGAGATTAAAGAGACGTCTAAATATGGAGATATTCAGTATCACTCATACGCACATTTGCATATGGTTGGACTAGATGACGATAGGTTAAAGCAGGATTTTAGTGACGGCATAGCTGTTTTTGAAAAATATATGGGCAAAAAGCCCAAGTATTTTGCATATCCGTATGGCGAATATGATGAAAGAGTGATAAAAAAGGCAAAGGAATTTGGCTTTGAAGCACTTTTAAACCAAAATACGGGGGCGGTTTCGGCTAAAAGCGACAGGTTTGATCTAAATCGAACTCCGCTTAAAGATGAAACAAGTATGGACGTTGCCTTCGCTGATGAGTATCTTGACGCAAAGTGGATATTTCCAAAAGACTATCCAAAAAATAACGTCATCGATGAGCTAAGTATCATTGTGGATGATAAAAACGCCACAAAAGCCAAGTTTTTTGTTTCAGGGCTTAGCTCGTATAAGAGCGTGGATATAAAAGATGGAGTTTTTTACTACAAATTTAAAAATCCACTTGATAAGTATAAAGTGAGAATTTCACTAAAAATAGGACGCAAAACCACTACAAAAATTCTAGTTAAGGATATAAATAATGTTGAATGAAATTTATGCTAAACAAAAAGACGGCAACGAAAAGGCGATCTCGGCTTTAAAACGCGACTTTACGACGCTTAGAACTGGCAAGGTAAATATCAGTGTTCTTGATCACGTTTTTGTTGATTACTACGGCTCACAAACTCCGCTAAATCAAGTTGCCACTGTTATCGCAACCGACGCTTCAACTATCACGATAACACCTTGGGAGAAGTCAATGATAAAGACAATCTCATCAGCTATCCAAGCGGCAAATATCGGCGTAAATCCAAATTCTGACGGCGAAGGCGTAAAACTATTTTTCCCTCCAATGACAATTGAGCAACGCCAAGAGAACGCAAAGCACGCAAAAGCAATGGGCGAAAAGGCAAAAGTTAGCGTTAGAAACGTACGAAAAGACGCAAATGACGAGGTTAAAAAGCTAGAAAAAGACAAAGCCATAAGCGAAGATGAGAGTAAAAAAGCACAAGATGAAGTGCAAAAAATCACTGATAGCTATATCACAAAGATCGATACAATCGTAAAAGAGAAAGAAGCAGAGCTTTTAAAGGTCTGAAAATGAACATAGAGCAAATTTACAGGGACGCTGGGGCATATCTGCAAGGACATTTTTTGCTTTCAAGTGGCAACCACTCGGAATTTTACCTACAAAGTGCAAAGGTGCTTGAAGATCCGATTTTAGCGGGGCGTTTGGCTGATGAGTTAGCGTGTGTGATAGCACAAAATGGCGTGGAGTTTGATAGCGTTTGCTCGCCTGCTTTGGGTGGAATTTTAGCTGGATATGAACTAGCACGTGCCGCTAAAAAACGCTTTATATTTACTGAGCGAGTGGATAAAGTGATGAGCCTTAGGCGTGGTTTTGAGGTAAAAAAAGGCGAGAGATTTATAATCTGTGAGGACATTATAACCACTGGTGGCTCTGCGTTAGAGAGTGCAAAAATCATTGAGAGCCTAGGTGGTAAAGTCGTGGCATTTGCTGCCCTTGCAAATCGTGGATTTTGCTCACTTGCAAACATAAAAACCGAGCGAAAAAACGAGTGCAAACTACCTTTTGATAAGCCACTTTTTGCCTTAGGAAATTTTGAGTTTGAAATTTACACGCCAGATGAGTGCCCGCTTTGTAAAGGTGGTAGCGTCGCCGTTAAGCCTGGAAGTCGCGGAAACTAAATTTTAAAAATGTCAAAACAAAAGGCGACAATCGCACCGATTTTTATGCGTTTTAAGGCATTTGTGATTGATATGTTTATCATTTTAATGCCTATTTTGTATATTACGACCTATGTTGTGCTTGACGGGAAAGATGATTTTAAAAGCTCACAAATTGCTATTTTTATATGCAACGCTCTTTTTGGCGTGATTGTTTCGCTATTTTTTGCTTTTAAAGCCCAAACACCAGGCTATAAAGCACAACAAATTTATCTAATCAACCTAAAAACTGGACGCAAGATAAGCTTTTTTTACGCACTATGTCGTTACATTTGCTTTATTTTGGCTGGTTTTAGTGTGGTTGGGTTATTGCTGTGTTTTTTTAGAAAAGATAGGCTAAATTTTCACGATATTATCACAAACACCTCTGCTGTCATTAAAAAAATCTAGTTTTACTCACTCTTTGTATAATAAATTTAAAATTTTCATTATTAAAATATTTAAAAAGCATTTTTGGATATAATAAAATAAAAAGGATAAAAATGCTTACAAATCCCGTAGTTATCAGTATTTTAGTTATGACGGCTTTGTGTTTGATGAGATTTAATATCTTATTAGCCATACTTATTTCAGCACTCGTTGCGGGTGTGATGAGCGGTATTAGTATCGTAGATACGACGTCTATTTTAATTAGCGGAATGAAGGG
Source organism: Campylobacter mucosalis (assembly GCF_013372205.1). Lineage (NCBI taxonomy): Bacteria > Pseudomonadati > Campylobacterota > Epsilonproteobacteria > Campylobacterales > Campylobacteraceae > Campylobacter > Campylobacter mucosalis. Next base: position 1,700,629 of record NZ_CP053831.1, on the reverse strand, counting down.
CAACCTTGAAACGGCGCTTAGTTATATCTTGCTTGGAGCTTTGGCTTCTGCTATTGCTAGGACAAATTTAACGGCTATTTTAATAAACGCAATCAGTCAAATTTTAAGCAAAAAATCAACCTATTTAGTCCTTAGTATCGCTGCTATATCTTGCTTGTCGCAAAATTTAATACCAGTTCACATAGCTTTTATCCCAGTTCTCATACCACCGCTTTTGCCACTTTTTAACAGACTAAAGCTAGATCGCCGTGCCGTGGCGTGCGCACTTACTTTTGGTTTAAAAGCACCGTATGTCAGCCTAAGCGTTGGCTTTGGTTTGCTCTTTCATAACATACTTAAAAAAGAGCTTGAAAACAACGGCATAAATGTGAGCATTTCAGATATTCAAAGCGTTATGTGGATAGGCGGAGCGTCTATGTTGGTTGGACTATTTTTGGCGGTGCTGTTTTATGGCAGACAAAGAGATTATGGCGTTAGCGATGAGATGTTGACACAGAGTCTAAATGCGACTATGACTAGAAAAGAGTGGGCGGTTTTAGCTGGTGCGGTTGTGGCTTTTGGTATTCAAATTTACACAGAGTCTATGCCACTTGGTGCGTTAAGTGGGCTTGTGGTTATGATAGTTTTTAAAGGCATTGAGTATGATAAGGTAGATGAGGTTATGAGCCTAGGTCTTGCGATGATGGCTTTTATAGCTTTTATAATGCTTGTGGCTGCTGGATATGGCGCTGTTCTTAGAGAGAGTGGTGGTATTGAAGAGCTTGTGAAATTTGCTAGTTTGATCGCAGGTAGTAAGATCGTTGGAGTGCTTCTTATGCTTATTGTTGGTTTGCTAATCACTATGGGCATAGGCTCTAGCTTTGGCACGATACCAGTTATCGCCTCTATATACGTGCCTTTTTCTGTATCACTTGGACTTGATACTCCTGCGATTATTTTGCTTATAGGCATTGCAGCTGCCCTTGGGGACGCTGGTAGCCCTGCTAGTGATAGCACGCTAGGACCTACATCTGGGCTAAATGCAGACGGAAAACACGCCCATATTTACGATACATGCGTGCCTACGTTTATGTTTTTTAATATCCCTCTTATCATCGGCGCGACACTAGGAGCTATATTGCTTTAAATTTGGAACGCCTTTTGCTTACTCCTTTGAAAGATTAAAATTTTAAAGGATAAACTATGATGAGATCACTTTGGTCTGGTGTGACAGGGCTTCAGGCACACCAAATAGCTATGGACGTAGAGGGAAACAATATCTCAAACGTAAATACCGTTGGTTTTAAATACTCTCGTGCAAATTTTGCCGATATCATAAGCCAAACCCCAACCGTCGCCACAGCACCACAAGGTGAGCGTGGCGGTATGAACGCTACTCAGATAGGACTAGGAACTAGTATCAACTCAACTACTAGAATTTTCAGCCAGGGCACACTTCAGTCAACAGATAAAAATACAGACGTTGCGCTTCAAGGAAATGGCTTTTTTGTCGTATCTCCTGACGGTGGTAGGACTAGATACTACACTAGAAACGGCGACTTTTTGTTTGATAAGGCTGGAAATTTTGTAAACAACGGCGGTTTTATAGTTCAGGGCTGGACTAGAGATGATGAAACAGGCGCGATAGACGCCACTGGACCTATAAGAAATATCGTCATAAAAGAGGGGCTAACCACTCCTGCGCGTGCTACAAGTGTAGTAAATGTAAAGGCAAACCTAGACTCAGGAGACAGCATAGGCACTAGAAGCACCCCTGTGTATTCACTAGATGAGTTTGGCGGTGGTCGCGATAAAAACAATGATGATATGATCACTGAATTAGAAGTTCACGCTGAAAATGACAGAAACTCAAATGAGTTTTTTACAAATTCTAAAAATGAGCAGGTTCTAACTGAGCGCGGTGTTGACTTAGCAGTTTTGTATAATGAAACTGGCAACGCCTTAAGATTAAGAAATGGACAAGGAATTTGGGTAAGCTATGCAAACGCAAAGACTGAGAAATTTACAATAGGTAGCGCAGCTACAAATACCATAGGACAGGTTAATGCAGGTACTTTAGACATCACCCTTAATGGTGTAAATATAAAGAGCCCAAATGGTGCTATCACATCTATAAGCGACGTAGCATCACTCATAAACGCTCAGACAAAGCTAACTGGAGTAAGCGCTGAAATCTCAGAGGGCAATAAGCTAACCCTTATAAACAGAAACAACACCGGCACAACACAATCAACCAAAAACATCCATCTAATTGTAAATAATGGAAATCAATTAAATGGTGTAGACCAAACACAAACTAGTATAAAAGCTGTCGATGTTATCACCGCTTACCAGTATGTATATAGCTCCACAGCTACGACACCTGTACATACAAATGATGATAAGATTGCAAGGGTTGTAAATACGACTGAGGATCTGCGTGCAGCCATGCAAGAGGACGCTAGAGACCACGTGGACTATAACGGAGATGGCAAGATAGAAGCTGACTCAAAATCTGCAAATGCTGCAACTATAGCACAAAATGTCTTTAATAAAATGGGGCAACAACCTAATCTAGATCAGGTCAAAAATATTCTAGAGGCGTTTGGTAAATCAGTAAATCCAGCAGATGTTAATGCATATAAAAAAGTGTATGAGGATGCAGCAAATCAGGCTCAACCACCAGCTAATACAGATGCCGAGAAGCATAAAGCAGGCATACAAGCTCTTATAGCAAAAGCTGGTGCCGATACAAATGACCAGGTAAAATTTACTATAAATAAAGAAGGTCAGTTTCAACTGACAAATCCTAAAAATGGCAGACAAGATCACTCTTTATACATGAGCATAACTGGACTCACCTCTGAAGCCATAGGCAATGTCCAAGCCGTAAATGAAAATGTCAAGCTAACTACGCTTATGAGGTCGCTTGAGGGCTCACTAAGCCCAAGTGAAGCGGTAAGAAACAGTGGGGCTATGGTTATGTCTAGTCACGGCTCTACGATAGAAATTTTTGACTCTCTTGGCTCAAAACACACCGTAAGTATCAAATGGGCAAAAACCGGCACCACACCAGACGGTGGAACAGAGTGGGGTATGATAATACAAGTCCCAGAACCAGCGGAGATAAATTTCTCAGGCGAGGGCCCTGCAAACGTTATCACAGGCTCACTTAGATTTAACTCTGACGGCTCTTTGGGTAGCTTTTATCCTGCTGGATTTACATTTACAGCAAATAACGGCTCACAATCAGGTCAAAGCGTAAGGCTAAATTTTGGTCTTGGCACGGACTTTAACGGACTTACAAGTAACGATAGGGATTCAAGCACTGACTATGTAAGCCAGGATGGCTACGAGGGCGGAGCCCTAAAAGATGTCAGGATAGATCAGTCAGGCACAGTTATAGGTGCTTTTACAAACGGACAGAGCTTTGGACTAGCGCAGGTGGCACTAGCGACCTTTACAAACGAAGAGGGTTTAACAGCAGAGGGCGGAAATCTCTTTCTAGCTAGCGCAAACTCAGGCGAGGCGGTCATAGGCGCTGCCGGAACTGGTAATAAGGGAACGATAGCTTCAGCTAAACTAGAACAAAGTAACGTTGATTTAAGCCGTGCATTAACCCAACTCATCATCGTCCAGCGTGGTTTCCAAGCAAACTCAAAAACTATCACGACAAGTGATGAGATGCTAAACACACTTCTTCAGTTAAAAAATTAATACTTTCTAGCCTACCTTTTGGTGGGCTTTTGTGTTATAATCAAAAAAATAAAAAGATAAAAAATACCAAAACTTGCGGGTATTATCAGTTGGATTTTTACAAACTATAAAACTTACACTGACCCATTAGAATTTTTTAGTGTCTGTATATGTGCGATTGGCTTGTTGGTTTTGATTATACTTGGTAACTTAAAGTCAAAGAAAATTTTAAAAGAGATTAGAGATTTAAAAAAGTAAAGGATGCGTTATGGGTGTTTTTGTGGCGATTTTGATGATTGCAAGTGTTTTTATAGTGGGTTACTCGGCTTTAAATTCGGTTGATACTAAACAGAATAACGAAGCAAAGTAGCCCCAAAAATGGGGCTAAGATTATTTTAAAGAGTCTTTTGCAGATTTTGCAAGTGCCGCAAATGCATTCGCGTCATTCATAGCTAAGTCAGCTAAAATTTTTCTATCAAGCTCAATACCAGCCTTTTTAAGACCAGCGATAAAGCGTGAGTAGCTTATGTCATTTAGTCTGCAAGCCGCATTTATACGAACTATCCATAAACGGCGGAAATCGCGTTTTTTCTGGCGTCTGTCGCGGTATGCATAGACCAAGCTTCTTTCAAGCTGTTCTTTTGCTTTTCTAAAATGTTTATGTCTTGCACTATAAAAACCACGTGCAAGTTTTAAAACCTTTTTATGGCGTCTTCTTCTAACTACGCCCGTTTTTACTCTTGCCATATTTATCCTTTCACAAATTGGCGTCCGCTAAGCGGATCTTTCCCTATTTTAGGGGAGTTTTGAATGACTTTGCGTCAAAAACTTAAGCTACCTCGGTTATATACCGAGCATTTTCTTTACTGCTGAGACGTTTGTGCTATCCACGTATTGTGGTTGGCGAAGATCTCTTTTGCGATTAGCAGACTTTTTAGTCAAGATGTGGCTTCTAAAAGCTGAACCACGTTTGATCTTGTTTTTGCCTACTTTAAAGCGTTTAGCAGCACCGCGAACGGTTTTCATTTTTGGCATACTAAATCCTTTAGTGTATTTTACGACTGAACGTAAGGAGTGGATTATACTCAAATATTGCTTTAACTAAATTAAATTTACATACTCTTTACAAAAGTGGTAAAAAATAATATAATTGCGAACTTTATTTTAAAAGGGAGCTAAAATGTTACCCATGGTCGGGTTTGCACTCTAAGTTATCTTACCAGAAACTATCTCTTGCTTATTTGCTAATAGGTCAAGAGTATTACAAATTCCACTTCTCTTTACGTAAAAGCGGTTGTCATCCGCCTTTTGGTATATCTATCTAACTCATCAACAAAAATAAAATTTACAAGGATAAAAAATGATAAAAAGTTATGTTACAGGTTTTCCAAGAATTGGCGAAAAAAGAGAGTTAAAGCGTTCATTAGAGGGGCTTTGGAGTAAAAAAGAGGGGTTTAGTCAAGATAGTTTAAGCCAAACAGCAAAAACGCTTCGTGCTAGACACTGGGAGTATCAAAAAAATGCAAATATAGACGTCATATCTAGCAACGACTTCTCACTTTATGACATTATGCTAGATACGATTTTTATGCTAGGTTGTGTGCCGTTTAGATTTAGGGGTTTAAGCGGAAACGAGCTATATTTTTCAATGGCACGTGGCAACAATAGTGCCGTTGCTATGGAGATGACAAAGTGGTTTAATACAAACTACCACTACATCGTGCCAGAACTTCACAAAGGCACAGAATTTAACCTAAATAGCCAAAAGGTTATTAGCGAATATAACGAAGCTAAGGCACAAGGGATAAAAACAAAAATCAATCTAATTGGTCCTATAACGTTTTTAGCACTTGCAAAAACGACTGATGATAGCTGTGCATTTTGTCATCTTGATGAAGTTGTAGCAAAATACGCCGAACTTTTAGCACAAATTTCAAAACTTGATGATGAGATTATCGTGCAGTTTGATGAGCCGATTTTTGTTACCGATAAAGGCGATGAGCTAGCGGATAAAATCGTACCAGTTTATGAGAAACTAACAAGCGTAGCAAACAACGTTAAAATCGTATTTATGACATATTTTGAACACGCCTTAAAAGCTGTAAATGAGGCTATTAAAACTAAAATTTATGGTATCGGACTTGACTTTGTTTATGGGGTAAAAAATTTAGATGCTCTTGAAATTTTAGCAAAGTCAAACGTTGTATTATTTGCTGGTGTAGTTGACGGCAGAAACGTTTGGAAGAGTGATATTGATAAAAAGGTTGAGTTTGTAAAAGAGATTGAAAAAAGACTTGGCGGAAAGGACTTTTATGTTGGTTCATCTTGCTCACTACTTCACGTGCCATTTACTCTAAAATACGAAGAGAAAATAAATCCAGAGGTAAAGAGTTGGCTAAGTTTTGCGGTTGATAAGTTATCTGAAATTTCGATTATCACGGCTCTTGCAAACAACAAACCGCTTTGTGAAGTTGCGACTAAAATTTACAACGATAACAAAGCTAGTGCAAACTCACGTGCAAATTCTACGCTTATTCATGATAAGGCTGTTGCTGAGCGCGTTAATGCTCTTGTAAAATTACAGAGAGATCTAAGCTTTGATGAGCGTATAAAAATCCAGCATAAAACCCTAAACTACGGCATTTTACCAACTACTACGATAGGTTCTTTCCCACAGACTACCGAGCTTCGTGTGCTTCGTCAAAATTTCAAAAAAGGCGAGATAGATGAGAGTACTTATAATGACGGGATTAAAAAATACATTGATGATTGCGTAAAATTTCAAGAGGAGTGCGGACTTGACGTGCTAGTTCACGGAGAGCCTGAGAGAAACGATATGGTTGAGTATTTTGGTGAACAGATTAAAGGCTATGCGTTTAGTGAAAATGGCTGGGTGCAAAGCTATGGCAGTCGTTGTGTAAAGCCACCGCTTTTATTTGGTGATGTAAGCCGTCCAAAACCGATGACCGTTGATTGGATAAGCTACGCTCAAAGCAGGACTGATAAAATAATGAAAGGTATGCTAACTGGGCCAGTTACAATCCTAAACTGGTCGTTTGTGCGTGATGATAAGCCACGAGCCGAGATCGCAAAGCAACTCGCACTTTGTATAAATGATGAAATTTCAGACCTTCAAGACGCTGGTATAAAAATCGTCCAAGTTGATGAGGCGGCTTTTAAGGAGGGTTATCCACTTCGTGTAGAAAATATCCCAGCTTATGAGAAATTTGCCGTTGATTGCTTTAAGCTTTCAGTTAGTTCAGCACGCCCAGAGACGCAAATTCACACGCATATGTGCTACTCTGAATTTAACGATATAATTAAAACCATTGAAGCAATGGATGCTGATGTTATCTCTATTGAAACGGCTAGAAGTGGCAATGAGCTACTTAAAATTTTCAAATCAGTTGGCTACAAGCAAGAGGTAGGGCCGGGCGTTTATGATATCCACAGCCCACGTGTACCAAGCGTTGATGAGCTAGTAACACAGATAAAAGCACTGCTTGAAGTTCTGCCAAAAGAGCAGCTTTGGATAAATCCAGATTGTGGTCTTAAAACTCGCAAATGGGAAGAGGTTAAGCCAAGTCTAGTAAATATGACACAAGCTGTTAAAATCGTAAGAAATTCTTAAAAATTTAAAAGGCGTTGATGATGAAAAAGCTTTTATTATTTATTTTATTGGTACTATTTTTTGTAGGTTGTGGTCGTAGTTCAATACCTTTAAACAAAGGTGCACTTCAACAAAGAAATGTCTATGATGTTAATGAAATTTTAGGTTCTGAATATGCTAAACAAAATATCAAAGGTTTTGACAGAGTAAGACTTGAATTTGGTTCAAATGATCAAAATAAAACCATCAAAAAGGCAAATATTAAGGTTCAAAAATACGTAACTACATCTAGTGTAGAATTTATAAAAGATGCTTGTACGGAAGCGTTTATTGAAATTATTCGTAAATATGTCAAGTCTGCTATAAAGCATAAGGCTGATGTTGTTAATATATCAAGTAACTGGCGTGGCAACAAAGAACTTTTAAAAGATAAATTTGTTTGTATGTCTGGACCAAAGACGATAGGCATAATGCTAACCGCCGACTTTGCAGAAAAATAGGCGCGATGCTAAAAGGGAATTTAAAAAATAATAAAGCTGGAATTTTACTTTACGGACTTACACCGCCAAAAGCGGAGTTTGACGAGCAAAAGCTTCGTGAAATTTCATCTCGCTGGACGGAGCGTATAAATAGCGTAAATGCCGATGGCTTGGTGCTTTATGAGATACAAGATGAGAGTGCTAGAATGGGTGAGCGGACGTTTGAGTTTAGCGACACCCTAAGCCCAAATAACTACTACAACGACTATCTAAATGTAAAAACGCCAAGTATTTTTTACAACGTGGCAAACAAATATGATGAGCAGAAATTCCGTGAAATTTTGGCTCATCAAAGTGCCAATCTAAGCGTATTTGTAGGAGCCGCCTCGAGTAAGATAGAGCCAAAAATGAGCCTAAATAGGGCTTATGAGATAGCACGAGATGAGTTTAAAAACCTTTGTGTAGGCGGTATTTGTATAGCCGAAAGACACGCCAAAAAAGGCGATGAGGAGCAAAGAATGGCTCACAAAGTATCGCTTGGCGCGAAATTTTTCATCTCGCAGGCGGTATTTGATCTGCCTTTAGCCAAAGAGCTTTTAAATGCCGTGGCAAGGGCAAATTTAAATGTGCCAATCATCTTTACATTTACGACTTGTGGGACGCCAAAAACGCTTGAATTTATAAAGTGGCTTGGCATAAATGTGCCACAAAACGTAGAGGAACGCCTTTTAAAAAGCAGTGATATTTTGGCTGAGTCGTCAAAAATTTGCGTTGAGAATTTCGCTCAGCTTTATTTGCTTGGTCAAAATTTAGGAGTAAGTGTAGGTGCAAATATCGAAAGTGTGATGGCAAAACGTGCCGAGATAGAGGCTAGTTTAAGCCTTGTAAAGGAGTTTAGAGGGGTATTATAATCCAGCTTCAAGCAACGCTTCTGATTGAGCTTGATAGCGATGATGTGACTATGTTTTTAAAGGATATTTACTTAGCCTTAGTTAGCGATGAGCTTGATAATTTAAAACTCAAAGATGATTTTGAGGCACTTGTAATAAAGGCAAACGGCGTTTCTAGGCTACCAGAACACGTTTTTTAAATTTTCTTATTCAATACGCAAAAAAGAGTGAGTTTGGTCTTACGCAGCTTATTTCTAGGATTGAGTTTATTATTAAGGATTTAAAGGCTAGAAAGGTAGTTTCAGCTTAGCCTTCGGTGCTAAATTTAAACAATGATATGTTTTTTGAACACCCAATTAACACCTTTAAAAAGATAAAAGATTTAGAAAAAAGTGTTACGTTTTTAAATCTTTATGATGGCGTAAATATCCAAAATGACGGCACGATTTTAAATATCGGCGAAGATAGTGTAACGCTTCAAACGACGCTAAATCAAATTTTAGCTATGAAGCAAGAAGGTAATGCTTATATTTTAAAAAATGATTATTTTTTAAAGCACATAAAGGCTGATATTAGCGATTTTAATCTAACTTCAAAGACGATTACGCTCACGAATTTTAAGCGTGTTGAAAAGATGAGTGCTAGCCTTAGAAAGCACCAAAGGGTGCATCCAAATAAATTTACAAGAGTTAAACTAAAAGGCGAAAATACCGAACTTTTAGGTAATCTTTATGATATTTCAAAGGGCGGACTTAGTGTATTAAGTCAAGAGGATGTGAAATTTCATCCACACGAAAAAACTATGTGTGAGCGAGGATAGCTGTGTTACGACTACACTTGATTTAACGCTTGTCGTGCAGATAAATTACAACGGATTTATGCGTTATTGTATGCAAAATCACAATCAAATCACGCCTGAGCTTGATAAATTCATAGATAAAAGGGTTGAGATACGATAAATGAGCTAAATGAGCTTCAAAGCCACTATCAATGAGTGATAAATTTCTGCTTGGCATTAAAGATAACGAGCCATTTTTTTATAAAAGTAGCGATTTAAACACTCACGCACTCATTGTCGGTATGACAGGTTCAGGCAAAACCGGACTTGGTGTTACGCTACTTGAAGAGATTTGTTTAAAAAATATCCCAAGCTTTGTCATTGATCCAAAAGGTGATATGGCTAATCTTTGTTTGTCGCTTAAAAATGCTGATGAATTTTTGCCTTACGCAAAAGATAAAGACACGGCAGAAAATTTAGCAAATAGTCTAAAAATCGGACTTGAAAATAGTTTTGGTAGTTTAGCGCGAGTTAGTGAGTTTAAAGATAGCGTGGATTTTACGATTTATACACCAAAAAGCAGCAGTGGGGTTGGTGTAGCACTTTTAGGCGACTTTACGTTACCGCAAAATTTAGACGATGAAGCAATGATAAACTACATAAATTCGCTTACAAGTTCTATTTTGTCGCTAGTTTCACTTCAAAATGACGATACATCAAAAGAGTATATTTTAATAAATGAAATTTTAATAAGCACTTTTAAACAAGGTAAAATTTTAACTCTAAATGAGCTGATTTTAACTCTAAATGAGCCACCATTTAGCCAAATTGGCGTCTTTGAGATTGAGAAATTTTATCCAGCAAATGAGCGTTTTAAGCTTAGCGTCAAATTAAACTCACTCATTGCAAGTGCGAATTTTAAAGCCTATACAAACGGCGAACGACTTGATATAAAAAATATGCTTTTTAACGGCAAAAAGGCAAAATGCAACATTTTTAGCATATCGCACCTAAATGATAACGAGCGTATGTTTTTTGTTACGTTTTTATTAAATGAAATTATCGCTTGGTTAAGGACGACAGAAGGCACAGATGAGCTTAGGGCGGTGTTTTAAGCACACAAAATCCAGTAGATTTAGATTATAAAGGGCTTGGCAATATCGGTACTTGGTTTATCGGCAGACTCTTAACCACTCAGGATAAAGAGCGAATCATTAGCGGACTAAATGGCGATAAAAACTCGCTACGCCCTAAGCTATCTAAAAGGTCCATTAACGACTGATGAAATTTCAAATTTGATGAGCCAAAAACGTCAAAATTTTACGCCAAAATCTACACAAATTTCACAAAAACCACTTTTGTCAAACGAGATAAAACAGCTTTATGCAAGTAAAAATACGGATTTAAATGCCTATTTTTTAGGCACGGCAAAGGTCAGATTTTATGATTTAAAATTAAATATTGATACTATTTTAGACATTAGTTTTATTGGCGAGGCGGTTGAAAATTTTAGCTGGCAAAATGCTAGTAAAATTTAGCTTTAAATTTTAATCAAATGCCAGAAAATGCGACATTTACGCAATTGCCAAGTGAAATTTTACGTCTTAAAAATACAAAAAATTTACAGAGTGATTTAAAGGATTTTATCTATCAAAATGAAGGGTTTTATGTTTATACGCTTTTTGGCATTAGCTCAAATTTAGGCGAGAATAAAGAGCAGTTTTTAGCTAGGATAAAAGATAAAAGGGCTGAAATTTTAAACAAAGAACTAGAAGCGTTAGAACAGAAATTTAAGACACAAAGAGTAAGGCTTGATGAGAGATTAGCACGTGCAAAACAGAGGCTAGTTAAAGAGCAAAATGACGCAAAATCTAGCACGATTGACGCCGTAATAAATATCGGTGCTGGTTTGATTGGTGCGTTATTTGGCAAAAAAGTGTCTCAAAAATCGCAACTAGCGTAAAAAGCACAAATCGCCTTTTAAAAGAGCGAAATGACGTGAAATTAAGCGAGGCTGGGGTTGATGAAATTTTATCTTTGATTGATGATTTAGAGCGTGAATTTGAGCAAAAATCAGGCGAGATTACAGCAAACAATGAAAATTTAGAGCCGTCTTTTATAAAAATCGCTCCAAAAAAGAGCGATATTTTTATAAAAGATGTAGTTTTGGTTTGGATGTAGCTACTTTTTTGATAGCTTGATTGCATTTGCTAAATCAGCAATTAAATCATTTATATCCTCTACGCCGATTGCTAAACGAAGTAGGTTTGGTTTAATGCCGATTTTTTCTTGAAGCTCGGCTGGATAAGATTCGTGTGTCATTGATGACGGCTGACAAACAAGACTTTCGACGCCTCCAAGACTAACGGCTAAATCAAATAGTTTTAGCGATTTTACAAATTTTTTGTAATCATAATTTTCGTTTAGCTCAATTGAGATTAAAGCACCGATATCGCCAGCTTGGCTCTTTTGGATTTTATCTTCATAATCTGAGTATGACCCAGCATAATGCACAGCGTCAATGGCTTCGTTTGATTTTAAAAATTCAATGATTTTATGCGTATTTTGCATCTGTCTATCAAAACGAACACTTAGCGTTTTTAGTCCGCGAATTAGCGAATATGCGTCAGTTGGGCTTAAATTTGAACCAAGTGTGTTTTTAATAAATCTTAATTTCTCGCCAAGTGCTTCGTCGTTTGTCGTAGCGATGCCAGCGATGACATCAGCGTGTCCGCCGATATATTTTGTCGCTGAATACACGACAACATCAACTCCAAAATCAAATAATTTTTGAAAATATGGCGTTAAGAATGTGTTATCAGCGACTACTAAAATCCCCTTTTTATGTGCTAAATCCACGATTTTTTTAATATCAGTTACTCTTAAAAGCGGATTTGATGGCGTTTCTACAAAAATCATTTTAACATCTGGTGTTAAGTCGTTTTCGCTAAGTAAATTTAAGCCATCAACTAGCTCATATTTTATGCCACTATCTGCAAAAATATTGTGTGCGTATCTAAATGTCCCGCCATAGACATTGTTATTTAAAAGCACTTTGTCGCCACTTTTTAGCAAATGAAAAACAGCCGTAGTTGCCGCCATCCCCGATGAGAAGCTAATGCAGTGTTTGACGCCTTCAATCTTTGCAAATAGCGTTTCAAATGCGTCTGTGGTCGGATTTAAGCCGCGTGAGTAGCAAAATTTGCCAAATTCATCAAGTCCGTCTTGTGCAAATGTGCTTGATAGATAAATCGGTGGCACGACGGCCTTGTGTTGGTCATCGTGTGCACAAATACCTTTGACTAAAAGTGTGTTTAAATTCATCATCTCTCCTTAAAATTTCATCGCTGAAATAAAATTTACAATTCTATCGTTGTCGTTGTAAAAAAACTCATCGCTTGTGCCATCAAAAATGATATTGCCCTTGTCTAAAAACAAAATCCGATCCGCTGCTCGCTTTGCAAATTCCATATTGTGGGTCACGATTATGATTGAGCGTTGTTCTTTGCTTAAATCAAAAATAACCTTTAAAACTTCGGCTTCAAGTTCAGGGTCAAGTGCTGATGTTGGCTCGTCAAGCAGTAAAAAATATGGTTTCATCGCTAATGCCCTAACAATCGCAACTCTTTGCTTTTGTCCGCCTGAGAGTGTGGCTGGATATGCGTTTTCTTTTTGTGCCAAACCTACTTTTTTTAGTAAATTTCTAGCGTTTTCTATCGCCTCTTCTTTTGGAATTTTAAGCACATTTATCGGTGCTTCAATGATGTTTTCAAGCACGTTTAGGTGCGGAAACAGGTTAAAATCTTGAAAAACCATACCAGTGTGGCTACGAAATGGTATTTTTTGTCTCTCTTTGATCGGCAATGAAAAATTTATATAAAATCCACGTAGATACATTTGTCCGCTATTTGGGGTTTCAAGCAGATTTATACAGCGCAAAAGCGTTGATTTGCCAGAGCCAGAGCTACCTAAAATCACCGTTGTTTGCTTGTCGTAAATTTCTAAATCTATATCTTTTAAAACGTGATTTTCACCAAAAAATTTGTTTATTTTTATGAGTTTTACTGACATATTTATCCTAAAAATTTTGATGAGCGTTTCTCTAAATATGACTGCAAAAACGTAAGTGCTGTGCAGATTATTAGATACATAACGGCGACTAAAACATAAAGTAAAAGTGGCTCAAAAGTCCGTGCAGCAATGCGTTGAGCGACCATAAACATATCAACCATCGTTATAGAAGCAGCCAAAGATGTGTCTTTAACTAGGCTAATAAAGGTGTTTGAAAGCGGTGGGATAGAAATTCTCATCGCTTGCGGGGCGATAATTCGTCGTAAAATCATAACCTTATTCATACCAAGAGATAGTGCTGCCTCCCATTGTCCCTTTGGCACCGAAAGGATAGCTGCCCTAATCGCTTCTGATGCGTAAGCGCCGACATTTAGGCTAAACGCAACAATGGCTGCACTCCAAATATCAAACTGAATTCCAACCTTTGGTAGCCCATAAAACACGATAAAAAGCTGAACAAGCATAGGGGTGCCACGAAAAATCCAAACGTAAAAATCAAAAAATATTTTTAAAATTTTAATCTTTGAAAGTCGCGCAAGTGCCGTAATAACGGCAATAACAAGCCCAAAGGCAAATGAAATAATACTAAGCGGTATCGTGATTTTTGCCCCAGCGACTGCAATTGGCACAATCGCTTCAAATATAATTTCAATTGCCCGTTCTATATCAAATCCTTTTTATTGTGAGATATCTTTGCCGAAGTATTTTATTGAAATTTCCTTTATTTTTCCATTATTTTGTAACTCTTTTATAGCGTTGTTGATTGCATTTACTAAATCATCTTCGCCTTTTTTAACAATAGCGGCTGAAAGTATCGCTTCATCGCCGTTTTTTGCGATTTTTATCGGTGCGTCTGGTTTTTGTTTTAGATAATCATAAAATGTAACGTCATCATTTATTGTAGCGTCGGCACGTTTTGTGATGATCAGCTCAACACCTTTGCTAAATCCGTCGGTAGTTACAATATTTGCACCAAGATTTTCGGCTAATTTCGCCCAGTTGCTAGTGGCTGAGTGGGCTGAATTTTTGCCCTTTAAGTCGCTAAAATCTTTAATGTCGTTGTTATCTTTATGCACGATTAAGGCACTTCGTGATTTTGTGTAAGGTAGTGTGTAGTCGTATTTTTTCTTTCTATCTTCATTTATTGTAACTTGATTAAAGACAACATCAGATTTACCAGCATCAAACGCCGCCAACATAGCATCCCAAGGCGCTTCAACAAACTCAACTTTTACACCGATTTTTTCGCCAACAGCCCTAGCAATATCAACATCATATCCTACAAGCTCATCTTTTTCGTTGTGATACGAAAACGGCGAGTAGGTCCCTTCTGTGCCAACTCTTAAAACACCATCTTTTTTGATACGCTCAAAGGCATTTTGGCTCTTTGCTTCATCACCTCCGCAAGCTACGAAAAATAGCGTTGCAGTCGCTAGAAATATCGTTTTTGCTAAAAATTTTAGTTTCATTTGCAGTCCTTTTTATTTACGTTTGCTTTACGTTTGAGCGATTTTAGCAAAAAGTCATTAAATTTGGTTAAAATTTTAAAAATTTTCTAACTTCATCGTTAATAAAATTTAAATCACCGCTTATTTTTTCTAAAAACGCTGAGCGATTAAATGTCCGCTGTCTTTTTGCAAGTTGCGCTGTGTGTGTAAAAATTAGTGTTTCAAGTTCGTTTTGACTTGAAATTTTACCACTAAAAAACTCGCCACACTCTTTTAATCCGATTGATTTTAGTGGTTTTAAATCGCTATCATAACGCTTAAATAGCCACTTTGCTTCATCAAGAAGTCCATTTTTTAACATATTTTTGGTGCGAATTTCTATGCGTTCTCTAATTGTTTTTACATCCCATAAAATTTCAAATATCGGAATTTCTTTTAAAATTGGCTCTTGCGTGTTGTTTTTTAGCCATAAGCTCGGCTTTTGATTGCTAAATTTATAAATACAAAACCACTTTTGTAGTCGGTATGTGTCATTTTGGCTAAATTTTGCTTTAAATTCTGGGTCAATTTGTGTGATTAACTCATAAATTTTGGCATTGTCTGGCGTGTCGTATTTTGGCACATCTGGTGTGAGTCCGCTCATCATCGCCTTTAAATAAAATCCGCTCCCGCCGGTGATTATTAAAATTTTGTTTTGCTTTTTAGCATAATCTCGTGCTTGTTTGTAAATTTCAAAAAACCTGCCAACGCTAAAATTTTCATCTGGATTAATTAAATCAATGCCAAAATGTTTAACATTTTTTAAATCATCTTTGCTTGGTTTAGCACTTGCTATGTCAATATAGCGGTAAATTGATAGACTATCAAGGCTTAAAATAATGCCGTTAAATTCACGTGCTATTTGCAGTGCTAGGTCGGTTTTGCCACTTGCTGTCGTGCCGATGATGCAAAATTGTCTAAACATTTTAAATCCCTTAAAAATTAAAAATTATACTAAATTTAAAGAAAATCCGTGTAAAATCCACGAAAAACTCTTGGATAAAAATACAAAAATTTCTAAATTTATTAAAAGATATTAGCGATTTAATCGTCTTTAAGCACTCAATATTTGCTTTGCCGTTTATTTTTACGGCGATGATTGTGGCTAGTTTTATTAAAACAGGTTCGGCTTGGTTTGGCTTTAAACTGCTGATTTTAGGCGTTTTGTGTGCTGTGAGTGCTAGAAATTTTGCTATGGCGTTTAATCGCTATGCCGATAGAGATATTGATAAACATAACCCACGAACAGCATCTCGCCCTAGCGTTGATGGCAGGATTGGTGCAAATAATTTGCTCATTTTTATCGCTATAAATGCCATTGTTTTCGTGCTTGTAGCGTATTTTATAAATGATTTAGCATTTTATTTAAGTGTGCCGATTTTAATTATTCTTGCAATTTACTCAATTTTTAAGCGTTTTAGTTCGCTCGCACACGTTGTTTTAGGTGTTAGTTTAGGACTTGCACCAATTGCAGGCGTGGTTGCTGTGGCAAATGAGATTACGCTTTATGCTGTGCTTTTATCGCTTGGCGCGGTTTTTTGGGTGGCTGGATTTGATCTGCTTTATTCGCTTCAAGATTTAGAATTTGACGTTAAAAACGGACTTTTTAGTGTGCCTAGCATTTATGGCGATAAGGCCACGCTTTTTATTTCAGCCCTATTTCACGCACTTGCTGTGTTGTTTTGGTTGCTTTTTTGTTGGTCGGCAAAACTTGGTGGATTTGCATTTTTTGGTGTGGTGTTAAGTGGTGTGATTTTATGGCAAGAACACCGCATTGTAAGGCGTGATTTTAGTAAGATTTATAGGGCATTTTTCACGCTTAATGGTTATCTTGGCATTATGTTTTTTATCTTTGTTTTGGTTGATTTATTATGAGATTAGTCCCTGCTAGTTTGGTGCTGGAATTTGAGCTTGATGATGATAAAAATGAGCAGTTTTTTAATGAGTTTAACTCAATGACAAGAAGCGAAGAGGACGCACTTGGAGCGTGGCTAAAACGTGCCAAGGCAAGAGGCGATACAAAAGAGAGCGATCAGGTGCTTTTAACGCTTTTAATTGAACTTCATCGTAAATTTGATGAGCTTAGCGAGATAATAAAAAACGAGCAAAAAAGCAGGATTGAGCTTAAAAGTGTGGCTAAAATTAACGGCATTGGCTTTGATGGCATTAGCATTGATGAGCCAAAATTTCAAAGTGGCAAAAGCTATTATGAACGTATTTTAATGCCGATATTTCCAAAGCGAACGATAGCTATTTACCTAACTGGAGTTGATGAAAAAACAGCAAAAATTTCAACAATGCACACTGATGATGAGAGTGATTTTAATGCCTATGTAACCGCAAGAGAGCGTGTGATGATACGGCAAAATAGAGATTAAAGGAGAAAATTTGGATTATATTTTGTTTTTAGTGTAATTTTAGCAGCACTTTTAGGTTTTATCTATCTAAAAGAGCTTGAATCAAAAAAAGAAATTTGCTAGATTTGAAAAGGTTATTGAGGGCGTGATACAAGAAAATTTTGCCTTAAAAAAGCAACTTTTAACGCTAACAAGCACAAATGATGGTGGCGTGGTGGATTTAAGTGTGCTTGAAAAACAGCTTGATGAGAAGATTGAGAGTCGTTTAAGTGAGAAAATTTTACCTCTTTTTAACTCGCTAAAAAACATTGAAAGCACGATAGATGAGTTTCAAAGTGAGCAACAAAGCCGAATTTATAGCCTTGAAGAACGCACTCGCGATATAAATAAAATCACACCGCCAAGTATGCAAAATGAAGCAGAGCAGATAGTGCGACTTTTTAACGAAGGCAAAAGTAGTGAAGCTATCGCAAAAGACCTGTATTTGGGGCTTGGCAGAGTTGAGTTTGTGTTAAAAATGCATAAATTAATTTAATTTTATTTATATTTTGTTTTAAATTTGTTTTATACTGCCTTGCTTTGTGCAGATTTTCATATCTAACAACTTTTTGGTTGCTATGATAACTATAAAAAAATAAATAGATAAAATTGCTCTGCGAGTTGGCTATTGCTGATTTTCTTAAAAAGCCTATAATAGACTTTTAGATTATGCTACAAAATCTCATTATGTGATAAAGCACTGAAAGAACTAGTTTGCAAATGGCAAAAATCATATAGTTTTTGGGCTTATGCAAAGCATAGATTGACTAAATTTAAGGGGATTAGAAAGGAATTTTCTATCTTTATCACAAAGAAAATGAATTTGGTAAGAAAAAGTCAAATTTGATTTACTTGACTCAAACAAATATAGTCTGTTTAAGAATTTCAGAAGCTAAAATTAGAGAAATTTTAAAGTATTTTTGCATAGATGTTAAAGCTAGTAAAATGTCTAAATTAACATGAATTTTAGAACAAAACTTATGTAAAAATTTTAAAAATATCAGAATTTTAAAGATACAAGAATACGAAAAAATTTCTAAATTTAATGGCAAAATAAGATAGGTGAAAACTACTTTAAAACCAAAAATGGTTCGTAAAAAACGTAACAATAAACAGCTAGTATTTTGTGTGCTAAAAAGAGTTGGCAAGACTTATGTGCGGTTTATCAAAAAATGAGCTAGTGCCTATTTTAAGACTTATAGTGGTTTGGTAGATTAAAAGTAAAAGCTAAAATGGTATAGGGAAATTTTGGGGTTATTGAAGTAAGTTTAAAGAGATAAAAGAGTGTAAGCTTAGATTTAATAACAGAGAAAATTTTTATCAAATACTACTTATTAGGTTTAATTGAGACAAAATTATAATAATCTAAAAAAATATCTTATATAAAAATGCGAAATTTTAAAGTCCAGCTTCAAGTAACGCTTCTGATTGAGCGTGAGTTATGAGTGGGTCGATAATCTCGTCAAAAAGCCCAGCTGTCATTATCGCGTCAAGGCGGTAAAGCGTGAGGTTTATGCGGTGATCTGAGATACGATTTTGTGGGAAGTTGTAGGTGCGTATGCGTCCAGAGCGGTCGCCTGTGCCGACCTGCTCTTTTCTATCTTTCATCTCTTTTTCAAGACGCTCAGCCTCTTGCATTTCAAAAAGTCTAGCTTTTAGCACTTTCATCGCAGCGTCTTTATTTTTATGCTGGGATTTGCCGTCTTGGTTGGTTACTACGATACCTGTTGGTATATGTGTGATTCTGACGGCACTATCGGTTGTATTTACGCTTTGTCCGCCGTGTCCTGAGCTTCTCATTACGTCGATTCTAAGGTCGTTTGGATTTATCTGCACTTCACTATCCTCAACCTCTGGCATAATGGCAACCGTAACCGCTGAAGTATGCACACGCCCTTGAGATTCGGTTTCTGGCACACGCTGAACCCTGTGCGTACCACCCTCAAATTTCAAGCGTGAGTAAGCCCCCTTGCCCTTTATGAGCAAAATCACCTCTTTAAATCCACCGACACTGCCCTCGCTTTGGCTAACGATCTCAAATTTATATCCCTTTGCGTCCGCGTATCTGATGTAAGCATTAAACAAATCGCCCACAAATAACGCCGCTTCATCGCCACCGGTACCAGCACGAATTTCTAAAAAGATATTTCTATCATCATTTGGATCTTTTGGTAGGAGTAGAATTTTTATCTCGTTTTCAAGCTCTTCTTTGCGAATTTGAGCATTTTTAAGCTCTTCTTTTGCCAAATCGCCAAGCTCACTATCATCAAGTAAAGCCCTATTTTCTTCTATATCGTCAAGAGTTTTTAGGTAGTTTTTAGCCGTATTTCTTATCTCTTCAAGGCTTGATTGCTCTTTTGAGAGTTTCGTCATTTTCTCAATATCATTTACAATATTTGGATCGCTAAGAAGTGATGAAATTTCATCATAGCGATCCAAAAATGGACGAAGTTTATCGGCTAACATTTAAAATTTATGCGTTTTTTAGTGAATTTACAAGTTTTGCAAGGCGACTTACACGGCGTGAAGCTGTTTGTTTTTTCAAGAAGCCCTTGCTTACGAAGCTATGAAAACTTTTATTTGCTAGTTTTAAAGCCTCTTCTGCTTTGCTTAAATCTTTTGCTTCAACAGCCACTACAACACCTTTTGTGATGTTTTTAAGTCTTGTGCGGTAAAATCTGTTTCGCTCTGTTCTTTTTATCGTTTGCCTTGCTCTTTTTTCAGCAGATTTGTGATTTGCCATAAATTTACCCTTTTTGGAATTAATTTTAAATTGCCGATTTTACTAAAAATATATTTAAATGACACTTAATTTAAGTGAGCTTTAATTAAAACAAAAATTTAAGTGGATTTTGATAAAATCAACGAAAATTTTGCTATTTATGGTTTTTAAATTTCATAACTCAGCATAGAACGCAACGCCCTATCGGCACAAGAATTCGTTTCTTGGTGCGATATGCTTCATTATGAAATTTTAAAATTTAAAATAGAGCAATAAAGTATAAGAAAAAAGGATAAAAATAATGAAACTATTTGGCACTGACGGCGTTCGTGGCAAAGCTGGTGAGAAAATTTCAGCTCAAACGGCGATGAGATTAGCAATGGCGGCTGGAATTTATTTTAGAAAGCACTCAAACACAAATGTGATTTTAGTCGGCAAAGATACTAGAAAATCGGGCTATATGATAGAAACGGCAATCGTTGCTGGGCTTACGGCTGTGGGGTATAATGTCCTTCAAATTGGCCCTATGCCAACACCTGCTGTGGCATTTTTGACTGAAAATATGCGTTGTGACGCTGGGATTATGATAAGTGCTAGTCATAATCCATATTATGATAACGGCATTAAATTTTTTGACGCTAAGGGTGATAAACTAGATGAGAATATAGAAGCACAGATAGAGAAAATTTTTTATGATGATGAGATAATTGCAAATGCTCAAAAAACTATGGAAAACATCGGTGCAAACAAGAGAATTGATGATGTCATAGGGCGTTATATTGTCCAGATTAAAAACTCATTCCCAAAAGAGCTAAATTTAAGAAATTTACGCGTTGTTTTAGATGTGGCAAATGGTGCTGCCTACAAGGTCGCTCCGACCGTGTTTAGTGAGCTTGGAGCCGATGTTATCGTTATAAATGACGAGCCAAACGGCTCAAATATCAACCAAAGTTGCGGAGCGCTTCATCCTGAAAATTTAGCTAGTGAGGTTAAAAGACTTCGTGCTGATATCGGCTTTGCGTTTGACGGCGACGCTGATAGACTTGTGGTCGTTGATGATGAGGGCAATATCGTAAATGGCGACGCTGTGCTTGGTGTGCTTGGTGTGTTTTTATCAGAACAAGGTGCCTTAAAAGGCGGTGGTGTGGTCGCTACGATAATGAGTAATGCTGCATTAGAGGACTATTTGTCAAAACATAAATTAAAGCTATTTCGGGCAAATGTCGGCGATAAATATGTGCTTGAAATGATGAAAAAAGAGGGCATAAATTTTGGTGGAGAGCAGAGCGGACACGTGATTTTTAGTGACTTTGCAAAGACCGGAGACGGCTTAGTTACTGCAATGCAGGTGGTTGCAATGCTACTTAAAAAGGGCAAAAAAGCGAGTGCTGTTTTTAACGAAGTTAAGCCATATCCACAAATTTTGCTAAATTTAAAGATAACAGAGAAAAAACCGCTTGATGAAATTTCTGGATTAAAAGAGTTGCAAGAGAGCCTTAAAAAAGAGGGAATTCGCCCACTATTTCGCTATTCAGGCACTGAAAATTTAATCCGCCTTTTACTAGAGGGCAAAAATCAGGCTTTGGTTGAAAAGCGTATGGATGAGGTTGAGAAATTTTTTGTGAAAGCATTAAATTCGTGAAGGGTATTTTTTTAAAATTTCTGATCGCTTTTTTTGTAATTTTTGCAATTGATCAAGCTATAAAATGGCTATATGTCGCAGGTTATGGCAGATATGATGGAGAGTTTTTTTCACTAATTCTTACATACAACAGGGGCGTGGCATTTTCTATGTTTGCTTTTTTGGGCGAGAATTTAAAATTTATACAAACAGCACTTTTAATTGTAGTTTTTTTATATTTGGTAAAAGAAAAGACAATCATTTGCTCGCACACCATTGCTATTGGTATGATACTTGGTGCTGGTAGTTCAAATGTGCTTGATCGCTTTATCCACGGTGGAGTTGTGGATTATGTATTTTGGCATAAATGGTTTGAATTTGCGGTATTTAACTTTGCTGACGTAATGATAGACATTGGCGTTGTGGTCATACTTTTTCAAAGTTTTTTGCATAAAAAAGCACTTAAAAAGGAAAAAAATTGAACAATATATACATAGCTTATGCGTTGTGGTTCTTCTTAGGTTGGCTTGGGGCTCATAGGCTTTATCTTGGCAAATTTATATCAGGCTTTGCGATGATGGCTCTATTTTTTACGGGTTCTGCTCTGACGTTTATTTTAGTTGGATATCTATTTTTAGCGATTTGGGGAATTTGGTGGATAGTTGATGTATTTTTAACTGGTTCTTATGTTGATAAAAATATAATAAAGCAAAATTTAAAAGATGAGCTAAGAAACAAAGATATCGCGAATGACTTACGCACACTTTATGAGCTTTACGAATCAGGAAAGATAAGCAAAGCAGAGTTTGAAGCTAGAAAAGAAATACTATTTAGATAGGAGAGAATATGGAAATTTTTAGTGAGTATTACAACTACTTTAGGTATTTGCACTACCTGTTTTTCATATCGTGGATGGCGATGTTATTTTATCAGCCTAGGCTTTATGTCTATCACGCTGAGAACTACGACAAGCCAGACTATGTCAAAGTGGTTGAAGTGATGGAGTATAAGATGTATAAGTATATAGGCTACCCAGCGTTAATCGGCTCTTTTGCAACAGGTGTGCTTATCATACTTGCTATGCCTGATCTGCTAAAAATAGGCTATATGCATCTAAAGCTACTAGTCGTTGTTTTAATGGCAGCTTATCATTTTAGCTTGGGTTATTATATGAGAGAGCTAAAAGCTGGTCGCTGTAAGAGAACGGGTATGTTTTTTAGGGCATATAACGAAGTTCCAACAGTCGCAATGCTTATTATTATATGGATGATAGTTTTTAAACCATTCTAATTTTTGGTCGCCTTGTGCGATGGTTTAGCTAGACATAAATCGTTTAGTAATATCATTATAAAAATTTACAAAAAGGACGTTTATGATACATAAAATTTTAATCGCAAATCGTGGCGAAATCGCGGTACGTATCGTTCGTGCGTGTAGAGATTTACATATGCAAAGTGTAGCTATATATACAAAACCAGACGCCCAGTGCTTACACGTAAGAATAGCCGATGAGGCTTATATGGTAAGCGAAGATCCTATAAAAGGGTATCTTGACGCAAAAAAGATAGTGCAAGTAGCACTTGAGTGTGGTGCGGACGCGGTTCATCCTGGGTATGGATTTTTAAGCGAAAACTATGAATTTGCCAAGGCTGTGGAGGAGGCTGGGCTTATTTTTATAGGACCAAAGGCTGATGTAATAAAGAAAATGGGGGATAAAAATATCGCTCGTATGCTTATGAAGCAAAATGGCGTTCCTATCGTGCCTGGCACAGAAAAATTAAATGACGAAAGTATGCAAAATATAAAAGAGTATGCAAGACGCATAGGCTATCCTGTGATACTAAAAGCAAGTGGCGGCGGCGGCGGTCGCGGGATACGAGAGGTTTGGAAAGAGGAAGATATGGAGGACGCCTTTGAGTCTTGCACTAGGGAGGCAAAGGCGTATTTTAATAATGATGAAGTTTTTATGGAAAAACTTGTTGTCAATCCTCGCCACATTGAGTTTCAAATTTTAGGCGATAATTACGGGAATATCATACATCTTTGCGAACGCGACTGCTCTATACAACGCCGTCATCAAAAGGTTATCGAGATCGCTCCGTGCCCGTCTATAAGCGATGGTTTGCGTAAAACTATGGGTGTTGTAGCGGTGGCAGCTGCAAAGGCTGTTGGCTACTCAAATGTCGGAACGATCGAGTTTTTGCTAGATGATGACAACCGATTTTATTTTATGGAGATGAACACTAGGATACAAGTTGAGCACGGCATTACCGAGGAGATAACCGGGGTTGATTTGGTTGTAAGGCAAATTCGTATAGCTGACGGCGAGATACTTGAGCTAACCCAAAGCGACATAAAGCCAAGAGGATACGCTATAGAAGCTAGGATAACAGCTGAAAATGTATGGCAAAATTTCACTCCAGCACCAGGGAAAATTTCAGGATACTACCCAGCACTCGGACCAGCCGTGAGAGTTGATAGTCACGCTTATAAGGATTATGAGATACCGCCTTTTTTTGACTCTTTGGTGGCTAAACTCATAGTTAAAGCCGACGACTATGATTCTGTGGTAAATAAGCTTGAACGTGCTTTAGATGAATTTACAATTGAGGGCGTTAGGACGATTATCCCGTTTTTACTTGCTATTAGCAAGAGCCGTGAATTTAGGCGAGGTTTTTTTGATACGAGCTACGTTGAGAAAAATTTAAAAACCATCTTAGAAAACACTCACGACGATATGAATGTAAATCACGAAAAGGACATAATAAACGCGATAGAACAGGCGATAAACAGGTACCGTAAAGCGAGATAATTCTCGCTTTATCTTTCCTTTATTAAAGGAAATAAATCCTGTAAATTTTTGCTAAAACTACCAAAATTCTTGCAAATTTAGAGATTTTTTAGTAAAATCGCGTTCTCTTTACGAAAGATTTAATATCTGTTTGCATGATTAAAAGCCACAAAAAGCTTACAATCCTCTGTAAATTTGTCTATGTAAAGGGGTCGCGGGTTTGCGACAAGTTCTTTTTAAAGGAAAAAATATGGAAAGAATCAGGTTAAAGCTAAAAGCTTATGACCATAGAGTTCTAGACCGCACAGTTGCAGCAATTGTAGAAGCTGTCAAAAGAACTGGTGCTGACGTTCGTGGTCCAGTGCCAATGCCTACGAAGATTAAACGCTACACAGTCTTAAAATCTCCACACGTAAATAAAGACTCACGTGAGCAGTTTGAGATGAGAATTCACGCTAGAATGCTTGACATTGTAGCAGCTACTCCAGAAACCGTAGATAGCCTAACAAAACTTGACTTAGCCCCTGAGGTTAATGTTGAAGTTCGTGCAATGAAGTAAGGAGCAAGTTATGGAATTCATCGTAGAAAAAATCGGTATGAGCAGAACAATCGCTGCACAAAGCATACCAGTAACGCTACTAAAACTTGTAGATACAAAAGTTTGCGAAGTTGATGAAAGCGGTCGTGCTATCGTAGCATACGCTGATACAAAAGCAAACAACAAAGCTATCGCAGGTCAGCAAAAAAAATACAATCTAACTGCTGAATTTAACAAATTTGCTACTTTGCAAGTTGCAAACAAAGAGGCTGGTGCTATTGATGTTTCGGCATTAAGCGAAGCAAAGGTTTTAAAAGTTAGCTTTAACTCAAAGGGTAGAGGCTATCAAGGTGTTGTAAAAAGACACGGATTTGCAGGTGGTCCAGCTAGCCACGGTTCACGTTTCCACAAACGCCACGGTTCAATCGGTAATAGAGAGTGGCCAGGTCGTGTTCAGCCAGGTATGAAAATGGCAGGACATATGGGCAACGAGAAAGTAACCGTTAAAAACGAGCTAGTAAGCTTTGATGCAGAAAATGGCATTATCGTTGTAAAGGGTTGTGTGCCGGGATTTAATGGTGCAATGGGCAGAATAAGGATTGTAAAATGAGTAAAATTTGTGTATTAAATGATAAATTTGAAAAAGCTAGTGAGCTAGAACTTCCAGCAAGTTATGCAGAGGTAAATCCACACAATCTTTATCTTTATGTAAAATCTTACCTAGCTTCTATGCGTGCAAATTCAGCTCATACAAAGAGCCGTGCATTTGTAAGCGGTGGTGGTAAGAAGCCTTGGAGACAAAAAGGTCGCGGTGGTGCTCGTGCAGGTTCAACTAGAACAAACGTATGGGTTGGCGGTGCAGTAGCATTTGGTCCTACAAATGAGAAAAACTACTTCCAAAAGGTAAATAAAAAGCAAAAAAGACTTGCTCTTGAATTTGCACTAAATGAAAAAGCAGCAGCTAATAAACTATTTGCAGTTGATAGCATAGCAGTTGAGAGTGGCAAGACAAAAGACGCAGCTAAAATCATCAAAGCTCTAAATGTAAGAGATGTTTTAGTTGTTAAAGATTTGCTTGATGACAAAACTCTACTTGCATTTAGAAATTTAGCAAATAGCTATGTTGTTGATGCTAGTGAAGTAAATGCTTATTTGGTATCAACTTATAGTGCAGTTATAATTGAAAAAGCAGCACTTCAAACTATAACAAAAGAGGGCTAAAATGGCAGATATTACAGATATCAGAACAATTATATATACAGAAAAAACTCTTGGCCTTGGCGAACAAGGTGTTGTAGTTATCCAAACTTCACCAAAAGTTACCAAAAATGGTTTAAAAGAGGTGCTAAAAGAGTATTTTGGTGTAACGCCACTTCGCATAAATTCACTAAGAATGGACGGCAAAGTTAAGCGTTTTAGAGGCAGAGTTGGCGTTAGAGATGACGTGAAGAAATTTTACGTTAAGCTACCAGAGGGTGTAACCCTAGAAAACACGGAGGCATAAGATGGCTATAAAATCATATAAACCATATACCCCAAGCCGTAGATATATTACTGGTTTAAGCAGCGAAGATATCACAGCTAAACCAAGTGTTAGAAGCCTTCTTGTAAAACTTCCAGCAACTGGCGGTAGAAATAACAATGGTCGCATTACTTCAAGACATAAAGAGGCTGGTGCTAAAAAACTTTATCGTATTATTGACTTTAAACGTCGCAAATTTGATGTTGAAGGCAAAGTTGAAGCGATTGAGTATGATCCAAACAGAAACTGCCGTATCGCACTTATTGCTTACAAAGACGGCGAAAAACGCTATATCATTAAGCCAAGCGGACTAAATGTAGGCGATATTATCGCTAGTGCAGAAAACGGCGCACTTGACATTAAACCGGGTAACGCTATGAAACTACGCTATATCCCAGTGGGAACGATAGTTCATAACATAGAGTTAAAGCCGGGCAAAGGTGCTCAAATAGCTCGTTCAGCTGGTGGCTATGCTCAGCTAATGGGTAAAGAAGAAAAATATGTCATCGTTCGTATGCCAAGTGGTGAGATGAGACAAATTTTGGCTGAATGTATGGCAAGTATCGGTGTTGTTGGCAACGAAGATTGGGCAAACGTAACTATCGGTAAAGCTGGTCGTAACCGCCACAGAGGTATCCGCCCACAAACACGTGGTTCTGCAATGAACCCAGTTGATCACCCACACGGCGGTGGTGAGGGTAAGAAAAACTCAGGTCGCCATCCAGTAACTCCGTGGGGCAAACCAACAAAAGGTGCAAAAACTCGCCGTAAAAAAGCAAGCGATAAGCTTATAATTTCAAGAAGGAAAGGAAAATAGAGATGGCAAGATCACTCAAAAAAGGTCCTTTCGTAGATGATCACGTTATGAAAAAAGTTGATGCCGCTAAAAAGGCAAACGACAACAAGCCAATCAAAACTTGGTCAAGACGAAGCACAATAGTGCCTGAGATGATTGGACTTACATTTAACGTTCATAATGGTAAGAGCTTTATACCTGTGTATATCACAGAAAATCACATAGGCTACAAACTTGGCGAATTTGCTCCAACACGCACATTTAAGGGTCATAAAGGCTCAGTGCAAAAGAAAATAGGTAAGTAAGGGGTAGGTTATGAGTAGATCAATTACAAAATTTGTTAGACTTTCACCTACAAAAGCTAGACTTATAGCACGTGAAGTTCAAGGTATGAATGCCGAACTTGCTCTTGCAAGTTTGCAGTTTATGCCAAATCGTGGTGCAAAATTTATCGCTAACGCTATCAGCTCGGCTGTTGCAAATGGCGGTTTTGAGCCAGAAGAGGTTGTGGTCACTAGTTGCCGTGTTGATGCAGGCCCTGTGTTAAAAAGATTTAGACCAAGAGCGAGAGGTAGTGCAAGTAGAATTCGCAAACCAACTTCTCATATATTGGTAGAAGTATCAAAAGCAAACAAGGAAGCATAATATGGGACAAAAAGTAAATCCGATAGGTCTTAGACTTGGTATTAACCGCAACTGGGAGTCAAGATGGTTTCCTGCTAAATCAAACTTGGCTGAAAACATTGGCGAAGATTATAAAATTCGTGCATATTTAAAGAAAAAACTTTACTATGCTGGAATTTCACAAATTTTAATAGAAAGAACGGCGAAAAAACTTCGTGTAACCGTTGTTGCTGCTCGTCCTGGTATCATCATCGGCAAAAAAGGCTCTGATGTTGAAGTACTAAAAAATGACGTAGCAAAACTAATCGGCAAAGAAGTAAATATAAACATCAAAGAAGAGAGAAAGGCACAAGCGTCAGCACAACTTGCAGCTGAAAACGTTGCTATGCAACTAGAGCGTCGTGTTGCTTTCCGCCGTGCGATGAAAAAAGTTATTCAAGGTGCTCAAAAGTCAGGTGCAAAAGGTATTAAAATTTCTGTTGCAGGACGTTTGGGTGGTGCTGAGATGGCAAGAACTGAATGGTATCTTGAGGGTCGTGTGCCACTTCACACACTTAGAGCAAAAATTGATTATGGTTTTGCAGAGGCACACACGACTTATGGAAACATAGGTATAAAAGTGTGGATCTTTAAAGGCGAAGTTCTTCAAAAGGGCGTTCAACCAGAGCGTAACGAAGAAGAAAAAAGCGATCGAAAACCACGTAGAGCAAGAAGAGGTAAATAGTTATGTTGATGCCTAAAAGAACGAAATTTCGTAAGCAAATGAAAGGCCGTAATCGCGGCTATGCAACTCGTGGCACAAACCTATCAACAGGCGAATTTGCACTAAAAGCTGTTGAAGCAGGTCGTGTAAATTCACGTCAGATAGAGGCTGCTCGTCAAGCTCTTACACGTCACGTTAAAAGACAGGCTAAAATTTGGATTAGGGTTTTCCCTGATAAACCACTAACTAAAAAGCCACTTCAAACTCGTATGGGTAAGGGTAAAGCAGGTGTTGAAGAATGGGTAATGAATATTAAGCCAGGCCGCATTATTTATGAATTAGCAGGTGTTAGCGAAGAGCTTGCAAAAGAAGCACTTACACTAGCTATGCATAAATTGCCATTTAAGACAAAATTTGTAACGCGAGAGAGTGAAAATGAAATATACTGAGTTAAAAGATAAAAGCGTTGCAGAACTAAACGCTATGCTTAAAGAGAAAAAGGTGCTTTTATTTACATTAAAGCAAAAGCTAAAAACTATGCAGTTAAGCAACCCTAATGAGATAGGTGCTGTCAAAAAAGAGATAGCACAAATCAATACTGCAATTAGTGCGATAAAATAAGGGGCGTAAAATGGCATTAAAAAGAGAAATTCAAGGCGTAGTTTTACAAAAGGCTGGTGATAAAACAGCTACTATTTTGGTTGAAAGACGCGTTATGCACCCAAGATACCACAAATTTGTAAAGCGTTTTAAAAAGTATTTAGTTCACGATGAGAAGAACGAAACAAACGCAGGAGATACAATCCTAGCAGTTGAGTGCAGACCACTTTCAGCACGCAAAAGCTTTCGCCTAAAAGCTATCTTAGCAAAGGGAGTTGAGTAATGATTCAAAGTTTTACAAGACTTGCAGTTGCTGATAATAGCGGTGCAAAAGAGTTAATGTGTATTAAAGTTTTAGGTGGTAGCAAGAGAAGATATGCGACTTTGGGCGATATTATTATCTGCTCAGTTAAAAAGGCTCTACCAAACGGCAAGATCAAAAAAGGTCAAGTCGTTAAGGCTGTTGTTGTTAGAACTAAAAAAGAGGTTCATAGAGAAAATGGCTCACTTATCAGATTTGATGAGAATGCAGCCGTTATACTTGATAACAAAAGAGAGCCAGTAGGCACACGTATCTTTGGTCCAGTTGGTCGTGAGGTTAGATATGCTAACTTTATGAAGATTGTTTCACTAGCACCGGAGGTTCTATAATGGTTAAGTATAAAATCAAAAAGGGTGATTTAGTAAAAATCATCGCAGGAGATGACAAGGGTAAAACCGGCAAAGTTCTGTCTGTTCTTGCAAAAAAAGGTCAAGTTATAGTTGAGGGTTGCAAAGTGGCAAAAAAAGCTATAAAACCAAGCGAGAAGACTCCAAATGGCGGTCATATAAACAAAGAAATGCCAATAGACATCTCAAATGTTGCGAAAGTTGAGGGCTAAGAGTTATGAGATTAAGAGATAAATATAACGAAACTATCAAAGCCGCTCTAACAAAAGAATTTGATATCAAAAACCCTATGCTAATCCCAGCTCTTGAAAAGATTGTAATTAGCGTTGGTGCAAACGATTCAGCAAAAGATCAAAAAGTTATGCAAAATATGGCAGACACAATCTCTTTGATAGCTGGTCAAAAAGCTGTTGTTTGCAACGCTAAAAAATCAGTAGCTGGTTTTAAGGTTAGAGAGGGCTTTCCAGTTGGTATTAAGGTAACTTTACGAAAAGAGCGTATGTATGCGTTTTTGGATAAGCTTATAAGCGTTGCTTTACCACGCGTTAAAGATTTTCGTGGTCTACCAAGAAATGGCTTTGACGGCAGAGGTAACTATAACTTCGGTCTAAGTGAGCAGCTAATGTTCCCAGAGGTTGAGTATGATAAAATTTTACGCACTCACGGTATGAACATTACTATCACAACAACCGCTAAAAACGATAAAGAGGCATTCAAATTGTTAGAGCTATTTGGTATGCCATTTGCAAAAGGAAAGTAAGATGGCAAAAAAATCAATGATAGCAAAAGCTGCACGCAAGCCAAAATTTGCGGTTCGTGGCTATACAAGATGCCAAATTTGCGGTCGTCCGCACTCTGTTTATCAGGATTTTGGAATTTGTCGTGTTTGCCTAAGAAAAATGGCTAACGAGGGACTAATCCCAGGTCTTAAAAAAGCAAGTTGGTAAGGAGTAAAAATGTTAAACGACCTAATATCAGACGGACTAACACGCATTAGAAATGCAAGTATGAGAAAACTTGAAACAACAAAACTCCTTTATTCAAAAGTTGTTGAGGCTACTATATCTATTTTAGCTGCAAAGGGCTACATAGAGAGCTTTAACATCGTAGAAGAGGGCAACAAGAAATTTATAAATGTTGTTTTAAAGTATGACGAATACGGCAGAAGCGTAATCAATGAGATAAAAAGAGTTTCAAGTCCGGGCAGACGTGTTTATCAAGGTAAAGACGATATTAAACGCTTTAAAAATGGATACGGAACTATCATCGTTAGCACAAGCAAAGGCGTTATGAGCGGTATTGATGCTCATAAAGCCGGTGTTGGTGGCGAGATACTCTGCACGATTTGGTAATAAATTTTAAAGGTTTCGCCAGTAAAATGGCGATAAATTTTACGGCATTGTGGTGCATATTCAAGATTGTAGTTGCACCCTAGACAAGTAAAAGGAAAGAAATGTCACGTATAGGAAAACAGCCAATATCTATCCCAAATGGTGTAGATGTTAGCATAGATAATGGTGTGCTTAAATTTAAAAAAGGCAACCTAACAAAAGAACTTGATACAAAAAATAACGTTGATGTAAAAATAGAAAATGGTTCTATCGTTTTTGCAGCTAAAGGCGAAGATCGCCAAAGTAGAGCTTACTGGGGCACATATAGAGCCTTAGCAAATAACGTAGTTGTAGGTCTTACATCAGGATTTACACGCCAACTTGAAATTAATGGCGTTGGTTACAAAGCTGCTGTAAAAGGCAAAATTTTAGAGCTAACTCTAGGTTTTTCACACTTAATAAACTATGAACTACCAGAAGGTATCGAAGCTAGTGTAGAGAAAAACGTTATCACGCTAAAGGGTTCTGATAAGCAAGTTATTGGACAGGTTGCTGCTCAAGTTAGAGGATTTAGACCACCTGAGCCATACAAAGGCAAGGGTATTAAATACGTAGAAGAGCGTATTATCCGCAAAGCGGGCAAAACATCTAAGAAGTAAGGGATAGGCGATGACAGCAAAAGTATTAAAAAGAAAACTCGCTCTTAGAATCAAGAGAAAAAAGAGAGTTAGAGCAAAAATTTCAGGTGTTGTTAGCTGCCCAAGAATTTCTATTTTTAAATCAAATAGAACAATCTATGTCCAAGCTATCAACGATGTTACCGCTACAACCATAGTGGCATCTGATGGCAGAAAGCTAGGCATAAAAGCAAACAAAGATGGTGCAGTTGTTTTGGCAAAAGATTTTGCTAAAAAGCTAAAAGATAATGGTATAAGTCAAGGTGTATTTGATAGAAACGGCTATCTTTACCACGGCGTAGTTGCAGCATTTGCTGACGCTTTAAGAGAAAATGGCATCAAGCTATAACCCAAAGGAAAATCAATGCAAAAGTATAACAGAGAAGAATTTGAAGAAGTAATGGTTGATATCGGTAGGGTTACAAAGGTTGTTAAAGGTGGTCGTAGATTTAGATTTACAGCTCTTGTAGTTGTTGGTAACAGAAATGGTCTTGTTGGCTTTGGTTATGGCAAGGCAAAAGAGGTGCCAGACGCTATGCGTAAAGCGGTAGATGATGCATTTAAAAACATCATCGAAGTAAAACTAAAAGGCTCTACAATCCCTCACGATATTGAGGTAAAATACAACGCAAGTAGAATTTTACTTCGCCCAGCTAGTGAAGGTACAGGCGTTATCGCTGGTGGTGGTGCTAGACCTATTTTAGAGCTTGCGGGTATTAAAGATATCCTTACAAAATCGCTTGGTTCAAACAACTCAGCAAACGTTGTTCGTGCTACAATCAAAGCACTTAGTATGTTAAAAGGATAATTTATGGCACTAGAAAATTTACAACCAGCCGTTGGTTCAACAAGAAACACAAAAAGACTTGGTCGCGGTCAAGGTAGCGGTCAAGGCAAAACAGCAGGCAAAGGACACAAAGGTCAAAGAGCAAGAAAAGGCTACAATGAGAAGCGTGGCTTTGAGGGCGGTCAACAACCACTTCAAAGACGTTTGCCAAAAGTAGGCTTTACATCTAAATTTGAAAAACCTTATGTAATTAACGTTGAGAAAATCACAGCAGTTAAAGAGTTAACCGAAATTTCACTAGCTACAATCGCTTCTGTGCATAAAATTTCAAAGAGCGTTACAAAAGTTAAGCTTATTGGCGTTAGTGCAAAAGATCTTGCTTCAAAGATAAAAGATAGCAACGTTATCGTTAGCGGATTAAAATAATGAATAAAACACTGCTCAACAAGATTCTAATCACGTTGGCATTTTTATTCGCTTACAGGATACTGGCGTATGTGCCGGTTCCTGGCGTTAATGTAGATGTGATTAAAGAATTTTTTAACTCAAACAGCAATAACGCCCTTGGACTATTTAATATGTTTAGTGGCAATGCCGCTGAGCGTCTTAGTATTATCTCACTTGGCATTATGCCTTACATTACAGCTTCGATCATTATGGAGTTACTAGCTGCGACTTTCCCAAATTTGGGCAAGATGAAAAAAGAGCGTGATGGTATGCAAAAGTATATGCAAATTATCCGCTACGCTACGATTGTTATTACGATAGTGCAGTCAATAGGCGTCAGCATAGGACTTCAGAGCTTAACAGGCACTCAAGGTGAACAAGCTATTATGGTAGATATAAACCTATTTATCGCAATCGCTGCCGCTTCTATGCTAACAGGCACTATGCTTTTAATGTGGATAGGTGAGCAAATCACACAGCGAGGCATTGGTAATGGTATCAGCCTTATCATCTTTGCAGGTATCGTCTCAGGCATACCAAGTGCGATAGGTGGCACGATAAATTTAGTAAATACCGGCGAGATGAATTTCTTAGCAGTTATTGGAATTTTTATCGTTATTTTGCTGACTATTGGCATTATCATCTTTGTGGAGATGGGCGAAAGACGTATACCGATTTCGTATTCTCGTAAGGTAATTATGCAAAATCAAAACAAACGCATAATGAACTACATACCTATAAAGGTAAATTTAAGTGGTGTTATACCGCCGATTTTTGCGAGTGCGATTTTGATGTTTCCTAGCACGATTTTGCAGGCTAGTACCAACAAATATGTTCAAGCAGTTTATGACTTTTTAAACCCAAATAGCTATACATTTAACTTTTTAACATTTTTATTTATCATCTTTTTTGCGTATTTTTACGCTTCAATCACATTTAATACAAAAGATATAAGTGAAAATTTAAAGAGACAAGGTGGCTTTATACCAGGTGTACGTCCTGGCGAACATACGGCTGAGTATTTAAACGAAGTGGCTAGTCGCCTTACATTTAGTGGTGCGATTTATCTTGGCTTAATCTCAACCTTGCCTTGGGTTTTGGTAAAATTTATGGGCGTTCCGTTTTATTTTGGTGGCACTTCGGTGCTTATTGTTGTCTCTGTCGCTCTTGATACGATGAGAAGGATTGAGGCACAAAATTATATGAGTAAATATCAAACGCTATCAGCAGTCGGTCTTTAATGGCTTTTCTCGTGAGTGCTTTTTAGGGAGTTTGAAATTTTAAATCTACGATAGACTTTATGTCTTATCTTGATTTAAAATTCCTACACAACCCTAAAAATCATCTCACGATAATAAAGCCTTAATTTTTAAATCACACTTTATCTGGTAACCCCCTTTGCCAAAGCCTAGTCCGCCTAGCTATGCTTTGCAATACAAAAGCCTTTTTGTTTTTAAAAATCATCTCATTTTTACAATCCCTTTTACCCCTTTAAAAGCAAAATTTTGATATAAATTTGCAAAAATTTTAGGAAATTTTATGGCAATAACATTAAAACAACCACGAGAGATAGAAAAACTAAGAGAGGCAAATAAAATAGTGGCAAAGACGCTTGATTATGTAGAGAGCGTGATAAAGCCTGGTATGAGTTTGCTTGAGATTGATAAAATTTGTGAGGAGATGATACTTTCTTGCGGTGCAAAACCTGCGTTTAAAGGGCTTTATGGCTTTCCAAATGCAGCTTGTATCAGCCTAAATGAGGTTGTAATCCACGGCATACCCGATAAGACCATTTTGCAAGAGGGAGATATCGTAGGTGTTGATATTGGCTCAAATTTAGACGGATTTTTTGGCGACTCGGCACGAACTTTTGGCGTTGGTAAAATTTCAAAAAAAGATGAGGCGTTAATAGCTTGCTCAAAAGACGCTCTTTACTTTGCCATTGATTTTATCCAAACGGGTATACATTTTAAAGAGCTTTGCAATGAGCTTGAAAAATTTATAACCGCTCGTGGTTTTGTCCCACTTCGTGGATTTTGTGGACACGGCATTGGTCGTAGGCCTCACGAAGAGCCTGAAATCCCAAACTATCTAGAGGGCACAAACCCAAAAGCTGGTCCAAAGATTAAAAATGGAATGGTATTTTGCATTGAGCCAATGATTTGCCAAAAAGACGGCACACCAGTTGTTGGTAGTGACAAGTGGCGTGTTACATCTAAGGACGGACTTAGGACGGCACACTACGAGCATTGCGTTGCTATCATAAACGGCAGGGCTGAAATTTTAAGCATCGCATAAAGCGTAAAAAGATAATTTTTAATACATTTTAAATTTATAAGTTTTTTTGCAAAAAATCGCTAAAATCTATTAAAAAACAATTGACTAAGGATTATTATGGTTAAAAAAATTGCACTAAGTTTTATCGTAAGCGCGAGCTTACTAAATGCCGCTGGGTATAAAATCCCTGAACAAAGCTCAGACTCATTAGCTTTGTCAGCTAGTAACGTAGCAACGAGTTTTGGCCCAGACGCAGCGTATTACAACCCAGCAAATATGATGTTTTTACCAGATACTAGACACTATTTTGAAAATACCGTAGCGTGGTTTCACATAGCTCCTTTGAAATTTAAAAGCAACGACGGACGCGAGTTTAAATCTAACAAATTTGACTCACTAGCGACCACGTTTCATTTTGTTTCACCTGAGTATTATGAAAATTGGAGATTTGGTTTAAGCCTAGCCGTTCCAGCCGCAGTTGGCATAGGTTGGAGAGATAATGACCCTGCATTTACAGGTAAGCACTTTAAGTTAAAAGTGGTTGAGTTAAATCCAAGTGTGGCTTACAGAGTAACCGATAACTTCGCTATCGCAGCAGGTGCAAGGGCAGTGTATAGCAAAGGTAGGATAGTAACCGAGCTTTATGGTGCGGGTGATAGAGCTATTTGGGGTGATGGTATAGATTACGGATACAACGTGGCTATGACATATAAACCAACTGAAAATTGGTCTTTAGCAGCAACATATCGCTCTAAAATCGATCTAAATTTAAAGGGTAGCGCTGATATATCCAAGGCAACGCTTGTTCCAAACTACAGCGGTAGCGCTAGTGTGAGCATACCACTACCTGCGGTGCTTACTCTTGCTACATCCTATAAAATAGCCGATACAACGCTACTTTTTGCATACGATAGAACCTACTGGTCGGCATTTAGCGGATATGACTTTGAGTATGATGGGGCACCAAATAACTCGATTTTTGCTCAGCTATTTGATAATAAAGTTGAGAGAAATTATCGCAATACAAACACATTTCGCTTTGGTATAGCTCACGATTTAAACGAGAAAGTAAGGCTAATGGCGGGTTTTGTATATGACCAAAAGGCTGCAAAGGACGCTAAAAGCTCTAGCTTTGATTTGCCAGACTCAAACTCTCGTGCATACTCTTTGGGTGTGAATTACAAATTTAGTGAGAATTTAGAACTCGCATTTAGCGGACTTTATCAAACTAGACAGAGTACAAATGCTAGTCTAAAGGTTATGAAAGGTAGCACTTTCCCTTCGACAGGATCGGATATGCTTGGAGAGTTTGAGAAAGGTAAAATTTGGATACTTGGACTTGGTTTAAAATACAAATTCTAGGTGTAAAATGACATATAAATATCAAAATTTATACCAAAATTTAGCCGATGTCGCACTAAATAGAGCAAATGCTGTTGTGATATTTGAAGATGATTTAAAAATCACCTACAAAGAGCTAAAGCAAAAGGTGGATACGGTTGCTGCGTATTTGCAGGGTTGTGGTGTGAAATTTGGCGATAAGGTGGCAATGTTTGTGCAAAACTCGCACGAATTTATCATAAGCTATTTAGCCATTACAACCCTTGGCGGTGTAGCTGTGCCGATGAATACATTTTTAAAATTTGAAGAGATTGAGTTTATACTTTCAGACTCTAAAGCAAGAGTGCTTATCGCTTCTAGTTCGCTTTTAAAAGAGCTAAAAAATATCGATAAAATTGAGCTTGAACGCATTATTTGGATAGGTCAAAATCCTAGACTAAAGCCAAAAAAACAGCCAAATTTAGAGCAAGATGAGTATGGCGAGAGCTTGTATCTAGGCGATAGTCAGGATATACAGTATGAAAAAGAGGTTAGCTTTGATGATGTTTTATCTTGTACAAAAAGGCTTGACTTACAAAAGCAACCTAGCCTTAACGATATGGTGCACATCATCTACACATCTGGCACGACTGGTAAGCCAAAGGGTGCGATGATATGCTATAAAAATATCCTATCAAACGTCCACGGAGCTATGAGCAGATTTAATGCAAATAAAAAGGATAGATTCCTTGTATTTTTACCGATGTTTCATAGCTTTACGCTAACTGCTATGGTTATTTTGCCACTTTATATAGGTGGTTCTTGCATTATCATTAAATCCGTATTTCCATTTTCAAACGTTTTAAAACAGGCGTTATTTAAGCGAGCAACCGTGTTTTTAGGAGTTCCATCTATCTATACTGCAATAGGCAAGGCAAAAATTCCTTGGTATTTTAGGTGGTTTAATAATATTAGAATTTTTGTTAGTGGTGCGGCACCTTTAGCACAGCAAACTATAGATGATTTTAAGATAAAATTCCCAAGAGCAAGGCTTATTGAGGGCTATGGTCTTAGCGAGTGTTCGCCGATAGTAACGGCAAATTTGCTAGAACAGCAAAAGCTATTAAGTGTAGGTAAACCGCTTGATGGCTATGAGATAAAGATAGTTGATGAGGAGATGGTTGAGGTTAAGATTGGCGAGATTGGCGAGATTATCGTCAAGGGCGATTGTGTTATGAAAGGTTATCTTGGCATAAATGATGAAACTATCGTAAATGGTTGGCTAAAAACCGGAGATCTTGGCAAGGTCGATGAGGACGGCTTTTTGTATATCGTTGATCGCAAAAAAGACCTTATAATCTCAAAAGGCATAAATATCTATCCGCGTGAGATAGAGGAGATGATATATAAGCTTGAGAGTATTGAAGCCTGTGCGGTTATCGGCGTTAGCGATGAGTATGCAGATGAGGAAGTTGTAGCATTTGTGCAGTTAAAAGACGGGGCTGTGCTTGAAGAAAAGGAGCTAAGAGCTCATCTTAAAAAACATTTAGCAAATTACAAGGTGCCAAAAACGATACACTTTGTAGATAACTTACCAAGAAATGCCACAGGCAAGGTTTTAAAGCGTGTTTTAAAAGAAAATTTAAAGGCAAATTTGTAACGTGCAGTATCTTTTGGAATTTTTAAATGAAAACACAAAAGATAGCAAAGTAGCGTTATCTCTAAACTGCTCTGACGCTCAGCTTGAAATTTTAAAACATTTAAGCATGTCATACACGACCGGCGTTTCTAGTATGAGCGTGTATGACGCCTTGAGTGCTATTTTTGGCAATGAAAATTTATCTCACATAGAGCATTTAAAAGATGTAAAAAATTTGCTAGATGCTGGTTGGATTACTCTTGTTTTTGGCGTTTTTAAACAAGAGCGTAGCAACAACTCCTTGCTATCTATGCTATATGCTGATATATCCTTATCTCAAAATTTCTTAAAGCTCTTAGAAGAGGGCGGTATAGAGATAAGTTTGCCAACGCCAAGTGCCTATAAAGAGCATTTTGAGTATCTAAAAGATCAGTTTGCTAGGATTGAGCTTTATGAGCGAAAAGCCTTGTTAAATAGCAACTCTGAAGCAAAAAAGCATATTGATAATCAGATAAAAATATATGAAAAATTTATCAAAGAGCGTCTTGGGCTTAGTAAAATTTCACTAAAAATAGAGCAAATTTTTAAAGAAAATTCTCTAAACGACAAAGAGCAGATTTTGTTTTTGGCTCTTTTAAAGCAAGAGTATACAAACTCAGATACCAATATGCGAGAGCTTGAAAATTTGGCTAGTTTAGTCGGAGATGACGAGATAGAGCGGGTAAATGCTAGAGCGTTTTTAAGTGATGGTGCAAAACTATTAGAAAATTCCCTTATAGAGTATGATGAGGTTTTAAACGGTTTTGATAATATCACTCAGAGTTTTTTTATAGTCGAGGAAATTTTACAAGAGATAATGCACTCTCAAAGCACAAAATCAGATAGTAGGTTAAAGCTAGAAAGCATTGTTAAGGAGCAAGAAATTTTCGAGCTTATCGAGCCAAAAACCAATATCAATGACGTGGTTTTAAACGAAAATACAAAAGAGCTTTTAAGCCAAATTTTAAAACAGGTTGATAAAAGAGTTCTATCTAGACTTAATAGCTGGGGTATAAAGTCGCGTAAAGGCATAGATGCTAAGATAATATTTTACGGAGAGCCAGGCACTGGTAAGACGATGAGTGCGTTAAGTCTTGCAAAGAGCCTAAAAAAACAGGTTTTAAGTTTTGACTGCTCTAAAATTTTAAGCAAATATGTTGGCGAAAGTGAGCAAAACGTCAGAAAAATTTTTGATAGCTATAAGGAAATTTGCAAAAAAAGTAAAACCGAGCCAGTGCTTCTTTTAAATGAAGCTGATCAGTTTTTAAGCACTCGCATTGAGGGTGGAAGTGGCGCTGAAAAGATGCACAATCAAATGCAAAATATCTTTTTAGAGCAGATTGAGCGATTTGAGGGTGTTTTAATTGCCACAACAAATTTCTTACAAAGCCTTGATAGTGCGTTTTCTCGCAGGTTTGATTATAAGATTGAGTTTAAAAAGCCAGATTTTAAAGCCAGACTTGCCATATGGCGTAATGTTTTGCCACAAAGTGCTAGTTTTGAGGATGGCTTTGATTTAGAAAAGTTAGCCCAGTATAATTTAAGTGGTGCTCAAATCGTGCTGGTGCTAAAAAATACAGCCTTAAGGGTTGCTACAAAAGATGATGGGATATTTACCCTAGCAGATTTTAAGGCAAGTATAGAGCGTGAGCTAAGCTCGGCTTTTGGCGATGAGAAAAAGGTGGGACTTTTATAGGTTATCCACCGATGTTGGTTTGCCTAGTAAAAATCCCTGTGCGTAGTCTATGCCAAACTTCTTAACTTGTTCTAAAATTTCATCGCTACTTACAAATTCTGCAACTATTTTGTAGTTTTGCTTGCTAGCAAAATTTACGATTGTTTCAACTAAATACTGCGAGTTTTTATCAAATGGTAGCTTTTTAATAATTGAGCCGTCTATCTTAATCGTATCTATATCAAGTTCTAAAATTCTGTAGTAGTTTGAGTATCCAGAGCCAAAGTCATCAATAGAAATTTTACTACCATAACCCTTAATATGCTTGATAAATGAGTTTATCATATCATAGTCCCCAATATCCTCGCTCTCTAAAATTTCAAAGCATATGTGTGAAGGATTTGAGCACTCTCTTAGTTTTTCTTCTAGAAATTCTCTAACTGAGTTATCTATGATATCTATTCCTGAAAGGTTGATTGAAAAGACGTGTTCAGGGTATCTTTCTGCTAGCACAAAGGCGTGTTCGATAACTTTTTTGGTAATCCTTGTATAAAGTTGCGTCTGCATAGCTACACCTAAAAATTCACCAGGATAGCGGATTTTGCCATTTTGATCTACTAAACGGACTAGAACTTCATAGTAGTTTGTTTTAGGATTTGATGTATCGGTTGTGATATCAAATATACCTTGACACTCTACGAT
Source organism: Campylobacter mucosalis (assembly GCF_013372205.1). NCBI lineage: Bacteria > Pseudomonadati > Campylobacterota > Epsilonproteobacteria > Campylobacterales > Campylobacteraceae > Campylobacter > Campylobacter mucosalis. The sequence continues at coordinate 1,659,763 of NZ_CP053831.1, read as the reverse complement.
AACAGTGTTGTTTTCAAGGGCGTATTCTATGAGCTGTGTTGTGGATTGGTTTTTGTAGTATTGTAGCTCAATCTCGTCATTTTCTTTGTATTGATAGATATCATTGCCTAGTTTAAACGCCTGTTGTTTTGCAAGTATTGCCTGGATTAGGCGGTTTGTTTGGATTGTGTCTCTGTTTAGACTTATGCCTATAACAACCTTTGGGCCAGGCAGAGTTTCGCTCCTGCCGTCAATATCTATCTCCATCTCGCCAAAACTAAAGTAGTCTTGGATATAGGCTATATCTCTGTGTGCGTCATCTCCGCTATACCATAGAAAAAACTCATCATCTTGAAAGCGAAATAGTTTCGTGCTAATCTCAGAGGTCTCAACGCAAAGTTTCAGTGTTTTTGCAAATGATGTAAGCATTGCTTCTATAACTTTTGTTTGATAGAAAAACCGTAAGTTGTCGAAATTTTTAATAGAAATTGCTATTACGACCCCGTCTTTTTTACTCTCTAACATCTCAGCCATTGCAAAGTAGTTGCCAAATCCGGTTAGTTTATCGATAGATGACTGAGCTTTTAGCTGTTCGTTCTTTTTCTTTAGTTCATTAACCATATTTGTTTCGGCGGTTTTATCCATTTTAATGCCGATAAACCCAAACGGCTTACCCTCAAACACAAATGGGATAAAATTTACACGTTCATATAGGTATTTTCCGCTTTTGCTCTTACTAACTAGCTCAGCAGCGCTCCAAGATTTTGTCTCTTTTATGGCGTCTCTTATATCTTGATAGAAGCTATCTTGGTGCAAAAATGACTTTAGGATGTTTGGATTTTTGCCCAAAACATCCTCTTGTTTATAGCCGTGTATCTCTTCAAAGGTTTCATTTACGTATGAGATTATGTTATTCTCGTCTGTAAAGATTATCGATGTGTAGTCATTGTCAACAGCTAGTTTGTATTTTTCTAAATTTTTACGAAGCTCTCTTTGTTGTTTTAAAAGCATTAGTGTTAGCGCGACAAATATCAAAATTGTAAATAAGGTGCCAAGCCCATACCAGTAGAGTGAGCTTATGGTGCTTTTGTATTGATTGTTGTATGCTATTGAGAGATTTTCTAGTTGCAAAGATAGATCAAGGTTTAAATTTTGCTGGTAAATTTCTCTTAAATCTCTTAGCGAGATTAGCACAAAATTTGCTTTTTTAAGTAAGATTAGATGTTCTGTTGCAGTGGGTAGTAAAAATATATCGTCAGCCAGGAATTGCACCTCTTCTTCTGCTTGGTTTATGGATTTTATATCTTTAAAATCTACGCTTTTAATCCTGGCAAATAGTAGCTCAAGTTTTTTTATGCCGATATCTTTTTTGATATCCCTTTCACTATCCATTAAAAATAGCATAGCGCCTGAGCTTATGTAGTTGTATTTATCAAGCAACTCAAGTTTTAGCTCATACGTCTTAGAGATAGTGCTTATGTTCTTTTGGCTATCGTAAATTTCAGAAAGTGTGGTAAAGCCACTAGAGAGCTTTAATCCCTCTATATGTGTTCCAAAATCTCTTGCTATTTTGTTTATGCCATCGTAGTTATCTTGATTTAGTCCGTTTTTAAAGTAATCATCCATTTGCTTATTTAAGAGCTTTAACTCCAAAATGTGTTCTTGGCTGGCTCTATTATCTGTGATGATGTTATCCAGGCTTGTTAGGCGGTAGGCAAAAACACTAAACATAATGACGATTGTTAGTATAAAAAGTTTGATTTTGTGTGGATTCATTTAAGTATCCTTGGATGTTCCCCGCTAAGTGTCTTTAAGAATTTTTCTATATATTCGACATCTTTTTGGTCTAAATTTCTATCTATGCTTTTGGTATGAGATATGGCGATTTTTAGATTTGTAATAGAGCCATTGCTCATATATGGAGCAGTTCTTGCGACATTTCTTAGCGGCGCGACTCTTATACGTTCTAGTGCAAATATCGCCCCTAGTTCATTTGGTGTGTCGCTTTTTTCAAAAACGCTTCTAAAAAAGCTACTTTGCTGTCTAATGCCGCCACCCAAATTTACGCCATTATGACAAGCTACGCAGCCAGCGTCTATAAATATTTGCATACCCATTTTTTCATCATCATTTAGTGCATTTTTATCGCCTAGTAAAAACCTATCAAACGCGGAATTTGCAGTAAAAATCGCCTTTTGAAAGTGGATAAATGACTCGATGATATTTTCTATCTTTATGCCCTCATTGTAAACTTTTATAAATTCGGATCTATACTCGCTGATATCATAAAGTCGCTTAACCAGCTCATCCACGCTCATTGATAGCTCTTTGGTTGATGTGATTGAGGTTAGAATTTGCTTTGACATATTGCGTTCATTGCCATATTTAAAAAATAGATAGTTTGAGGCGGCATTTAGTATGCTTGGCGGATTTATCTTGCCGTCAAATATGTTTTTGCGTATCGTTCCACTAAAGTCCCAGTATAGGTTGTGGCAACTCTCGCAAGAAAATGTCTGGTTTTTGCTAAGTCGTTTGTCAAAAAACATCTTTTTGCCAAGCTCTGCTTTGGCTTCGTTGTAGCTAAGACCGGTTGATGGCACAAAATGCTGTGCCATAGCAAAGGTTGCTAAAAACAAAATATAAAAAATTTTACCCATTTTCTCTCCAAAATTTAAAACACAAAAAGGCTCATCGATGAGTTTATCTCATCTTTTATGTCGCCTTTAAATTTTATCTCATCAATCATTGCCAAGATTTCATTTTTATCGTATCTTACGCCATTTATTTCAAGGTGCCAGCAGACATTTTCTATCGCCTCTGTTTTGCTTCTAATGGCTACTCTTTTTTCTTTTAAATCCACTTTTTTATACTCTTTATCGTTTGCTTCTAGCCAATTTTGCAGTGTTGCTACACTTGAGCCGTTGCCTGATTTTACGCCATAATGGGCAAAAAATGGCTTAAGCAAACTAGAGCTTCTTGTACCTGAAAAATTTAGATAGATTTTTGTATCAGCCATAGCGTCAAATTTGGCAAAGTCATCATCCTCTCTAATGGCAGGACTCATCGTGCTAATGGCTATGTCATAGTGTTTTTGGGCTTGTAATTCAAGCCAGTAGCTTTTTATAATTTTTAAATTTTTAATATCAAATGTCAAAGCGTCTTGCTTTAAAATCTCAAGCATACCCTCAGAGCTATCTACGCCAGTTATCTCCTCGCAAAGTTTTGCGATGTATAGGGTATAAACCCCAGTTCCACAGCCTATGTCAATAACGCTTTTTTTGCCAAATTTCACACCAAGCTCTTTAAGAGCGCTAAAAACTTTGTGTGAGAATGGATTTAATGTGCCGTTAAATCTAGGATATTTGCTTGATTTTTGATCCCATAGTTGCGTTATCTTACTCACAGGTATTACATACTCCTTTTATTACAGCACTTTTAACGAGCTTTGCCTCTTTTAAAAACGGCACTTTAATATTTGTAACCTTGTGGCAGATGTCGCACACAAAGTATGCCTTAGCACCGCTTCCTAGCTCGTAGTAGTTTTTGTGGTCTTTTTCAAAGCTAGTAACTATGCCTTGAGCTTCAAACAACTGCATATTTCTATAAAATGTCGTCTTGTTTGCCTCTAGTTTTGATAAAATTTCATCATAGCTTAACGGCTCTTTTTTCTCATTTAAAATTTCAATTATCTTTACACGTAAGGGCGTGATAGCTATACTATGCTTGTTTAAAAATTCCACTACATTCATTGCTAAACCTTTATGTAATAATACCCTTAAAATGCTAAAATTTCGATTATTTTATGATTTTAAGTTGCAACTTAGTTGCATTTGGTTAAACTTTGCCAAAATTTTTTAAAGGACAAGATATGAACAAGATACTTTTTGCACTCTTAGCTTCGTGTTTGGCACTATTTGCAAAACCGCAAGTAAGTGCTTCTATACTTCCAACAAAATATTTCATCGAGCAAATTGCTGGTGATACACTAAGCGTAAATGTCTTAACAAACAAAGGCGATGATCCGCACACTTATGAGCCAAAGCCAAAACAGATGAAAGAGCTTGAAAATAGCGTGCTTTACTTTGCTATAGGCATAGAGTTTGAAGATGTTTGGCTTAAAAAATTTGAGAAAAACTATCCAAATCTTAAGATAATCCATACAGAAAATGGCATAGAAAAGATAGCAATGACTCAGCACGATCACGAGCATGGCGATATACATCACGAGCACGGCAAGGGTTGCGGACACTCTCACGGCGGACTTGATCCACACGTGTGGCTTGATCCGATTTTGGTAAAAACTCAAGCTAAAAATATAGCTGACGCGTTAATAAGCGAGTTTCCACAAAATGAGCAAATTTACAGACAAAATTTAGAAGCATTTAATGCAAAACTAGATCAAATCGATAGTTACATAAGGTCTAAATTTCAAACCCTAAAAAGTAATGAGTTTATAGTTTATCATCCATCTTGGGGGTATTTTGCAAAAAGATATGGCTTAGAGCAGCTAGCTATTGAGATAGAGGGCAAAGAGCCAAAGCCTTCGCAGTTAGCAGAGCTTATAAGCGAGGCAAAAGAGCATAAGATAAGAATTATTTTTACCGCTCCAAATTTTAGCAAAAAGGCTGCCCAGCTTGTCGCTAAACAAAGTGGTGCTGATGTTTATGAGGTGGATCAACTTCCGTATGAATGGGAGAGTGTTATGAAGCAGATGGCTGATATTTTAGGAGCTAGTTTATCAAATTGAATTTTTTAAAAAAGATTATATTTTTAGCCATTTTTAGCTCACAGGCTTTTGCTTGTGCGTTATGTTCGCTATACTCGCCCACAGCTCATGTTAGTGTGGATTTTAATGCAAGTTCTAGTGTGTTAGAGAGTGTGAAATTTACTTGGAGCTTTTCTGAGAATTTCTCATCTTTAACACTGCAAAGCAATGACGCAAATTTTGACGGAAATTTAGATGAAAATGAGCTAAATGAGATACTCCTATCTTTGCTTGATTATCTTAAGCCAAACGGATATTTGCTTAGTTTAAACTACTATTACGGCAATGAAAGCGAGAAATTCATAGAGCCTGACGTTATAAAAAATCAGATGAAATTTGATAACTCTAGGCTTAGTTTTGAGATAGTTTTTAGGCTAAATTTAGAGCTTAAAGACGCTTTGGTGATTTCTGCTAGTATGATAGATAATGGTGGCTACTTTAACTTTATGTTTGAGCCCTCAAAGGTTCATAATATTAGTGGGTTTTATCTAAACCAAAACTCAAATGCAAATATAGCATTTTTCGCGCTTAGCGATGCAAATTCAGCAAAAGAGTTTGAAAAAAAGCCAAGTATCTCAACGCTGATACAAAAAGAGCAAGATTTTAGCACGATTGATAAAGCAGATGAGCAGAAATTTGACCTTGCTAGTAGGCTTAGCCTTAGCTATTTAGACAGGTTAAAGCAAATTTTAAAAAGTGGCGATAACTCATTTAGCTCATTGCTGTTTGTGGCGTTTTTTTCATTTTTGTATGGGCTTATACATGCAGCAGGGCCAGGTCACGCGAAGACGCTTACTAGCTCTTATTTTATAGCAAATGGCGGGAGTTACAAAAAGGCTTTAAATTTTGCACTAAGCGTTGGAGCATTGCACGTTGGTGGCTCGTTTTTACTAGTTTGTGTTACATTTTTTACACTAGAAAATATCACAAAAACAGCTGGTTATATAACGAGCATATTTTGCGGTGTGTTGATAGTTTGTATTGCAACTTTTATGCTGTTTAAGAAATTCTCTCGTCCGAAGATAAAAAAATGGTCGATTCACTCGCCAGAGTGTGGATGTGGGGCTTGTAGAGCGATTAAAGGCTTTAAGGGCGAAACTGGCATAAAGCTTGGTGCGTCGCTCGTGCCTTGTCCTGGCGTGATAATGGTGTTTTTGCTAGCTTTTGAGTTTAAAGGCTATCTAAGTGGCATTGTAAGTGGAGTTTTTATGGGGCTTGGAATGTCTGTAGTGATATTTGTTGCAGCTGTTCTTGGTGCTAAGATAAATAAGAGCATGTTTGAGTTTAAAATGCTAAAATATGTTGAAATTTTAGCCATTATTTTGATGATGACGCTTGGAATTTTTATGATTATAAATGCTGGGAGCTGGGTTTTATGAGTGATGTTGTGATTAAAAATTTAAGTTTTGGTTACGACTCTGAAGATGTTTTGCGTGATATAGATTTGAAATTTGATGTGAGTGATTTTTTAGCAATCATCGGCCCAAATGGTGGTGGTAAAAGCACACTTTTAAAACTAATGCTGGGGCTTTTAATCCCTAGTGGCGGGAGTATTGAAATTTTTGGCAAACAGCCTAGTTGTGTAAGTCATCTAGTAGGCTATGTCCCGCAAAGTTTTGAGATAAACCAAAGCTTTCCGCTTAGCGTTTTAGATGTTGTTTTGATGGGGCTAATAGATCAAAAAAAATTTGGATTTTATACAAAAACGCAAAAAAACTACGCTATGCAAAGCCTAGAAAAAGTCGGTATGAGCAGATTTGCAAATGCAAGAATTAGTGAATTAAGTGGTGGACAAAGGCAACGCGTTTATATAGCTAGAGCATTAGTAAGCGAGGCTAAAATTTTAATGCTTGATGAGCCTACGGCTAGTGTTGACGCAAAGACTCAGGCTGAAATTTACACTCTTTTAAGGCAGATAAATTTAGATGGATGTGGAGTTGTTTTAGTAAGCCACGATACGAGCATTGCCTTAAGTTTTGCAAATAAGATAGCTTATGTGAGTAAAACTTTGCACCTACATAAGATAAATCCTAGCTTGGATAAACAGGAATTTATAGAGCATTTGGCTAAGGAGCATAAACATTTTTGCGAGGTTGAGGTCGCTTTAAGAGAGTGTGGGTGTTAGATGTTTGAAATTTTAAAATTAGATTTTATGCAAAATGCTTTTATAGCGGCTATTTTAATTAGCATAGCGTGTGGCATAGTAGGTTCTCTTGTGGTCATTAATCGTATGGGTTTTATTGCTGGCGGCATAGCGCACGGAGCTTATGGCGGTATAGGACTTGCGTTTTTTTTGTCCATAGAGCCATTAGTGGGAGCTAGTATATTTTCGCTACTTTTAGCACTTTTGATCGCGTTTATAACATTAAAAGACAGGGTAAAATCAGACTCCGTAATAGGTGCGATATGGGCGTTTGGTATGGCAATTGGCATTATTTTTATAGATCTTACGCCAGGCTATAATGCCGATCTTATGAGTTATCTTTTTGGCTCTATTTTGGCTGTGGATAGCTCAGATATTATCTTTATGTCCGCTCTTGATATTATTTTTATAGCCGTGTGTATGCTGTTTTACCGCCAGTTTGTTGCTATTAGTTTTGATATGGAATTTGCTAGGCTTAGAGGCGTAAATACGACACTTTTTTACTATGTTTTAGTTTGTTTAATGGCACTTTGTGTCGTTGCTACGATACGCGTTGTAGGACTTATTTTGGTTATTGCACTTTTAAATTTGGCTCCGATTATAGCTGGTCGTTTTTGTAGCTCGCTTGGTGCTATGATGTTTGTTTCATCTTTGCTTTCAATGCTCTTTTGTATGGCTGGACTAGCCCTTAGCTTTTATTTTAACCTAACAAGCGGAGCTAGTATTATTCTAATCGCTTCGGTTTGCTTTTTTGTGTTTTGTTTTAAGGGTCGTTAAAAAAACTATTTTTTACTTTTTATCGTGCCTATCTCACTTATTAATATGGCTAGTAAAATAACAAAAGCACCACAAATTTGCATGGTGCTTAACTCCTCTTTTCCAAAAAAATATCCCACAAATCCTGCTGTTACAGATTTAAAAATAAATATTATCGCTGCTTTTGTGGGGGTTGTATATCTTAACATAAGCCCTTCAAGCCCAAAACCTATTATGGTTGAGAAAAAGACCGTTATGATTATGGCGTTTATAAAAGCGGTATTTACTGTGGCAACTATACCATTTGCAAAGACAAATGAAGCTATAAATGAAAATATTGCAATAGTAAAAAACTGAGCGGTCAAAAATGCAAAAAGCTCACTTGTTCTAGCAAAAATACCAGTAAATATAATATGAAATGCCAAACAAAATGCAGATAATAATGCTAAAATTTCTCCACGCTCAAGACCTAAATGAAAGTTCTTTTGCATCATAAAAAGTCCTATAATGCCAAGCGCTATGCCAAAATACGAGAAAATACTAACACGCTTTTTAAGTAAGAACAGGCTTAAAAATGGCACTATAACAACATAAAGACTTACTATAAAAGATACGCTAGAGCTATAAGTATACTTTAACGCCGATGTTTGAAGTGCTGTTCCAACAAATAATGTTATGCCCAAGATAACGCCATTTTTTATTGAGCGTTTATCAAATTTCCCAAATTTTAACGCAATAAGTCCCATAAAAATCGCAGAGAGCAAAAAACGCCAAAAAAGCAGTGTAAAAACGCCATTTGTTTTAAGTGCTATTGACACAGGAAGTAGTGCCGCACCCCAAATTATGGCGGTTATAAGTAGAGCTATGTCGGCTTTTTGCTCTGTGATTTTACTAGTCACCTGTTTGCCTTTTCTTTTATCGTTCCTATCTCGCTTATTAAAACGCCAATTAGTATGATAAAAGCACCCAAAATTTGAAGTGTGCTAAGAGTCTCTTTTGCCACAAAATACCCAAGTATTCCAGCCGAAACAGGCTCTAAAGTAAAAATCAAAGCCGCTTTTATTGGCGTTGTAAGAGTTAGCATTTTTGCTTGCATAATAAAGCCAAAAATACTTGCAAAAAGCACCGATATAACCATCGCTAGATAGAATTTATCATCTAAATTTACGCTTACTCCACCCTCAAAACCAAACGCAAAAATCGCACTAAATACACAAACAACTCCAAATTGCGTGGCAATCAGTGTGAAAATTTCACATTTTTTTGCAAAAATACTAGTAAGCACGATGTGAAATGCCCATGCAAACGCACAAATCAAGCTTAGTGTGTTTCCCATACCAGCAAAGCTTTGTAGAAATTGCATTGAAAATTTAAACGAGCTAAGAAAATACAGCCCAACGCAGCCAAATAAAATGCCTATGTATGCATATTTGCTGATTTTGCTTCGTAAAAACAGATAAGCCACAAATGGCACGATAGCGACATTAAGACCACTAATAAACGCAACGCTTGATGTTGGCGCAAATTTGAGCGCAAAAGTTTGAGAGGCAAAGCCTATAAAAAGCACAGAACCTAGCAAAAGTCCTGATTTTAAGCTATTTTTATCAAAGAATTTATCAAATTTAAAGGCTATTATGGACATTATGATAAATGAAGCTAAAAACCTGTAAAAAAGTATGGTAAAAACGCCGTTTGTAAGGGTTGCATTCCCCATAGGTAAGAATGTAGCACCCCAGACGATAGCCGTAAATATGAGCGCGATGTCTGCTAAGATTTCTTTATTTTTCATTTTTTTCCTTTGTGATAAGATATGAGCCAAGCTCACTTGCTAAAATTCCAACCAAAATAATAACCGCTCCAAAAATTTGCCAACTAGTTAGTATCTCGCCGCCCAAAAAATACCCTATAAAACCGGCTCCTACTGGCTCTAGTGTTAGGATTAGCACCGTTTTTACTGGTGTTGTGTAGCGTTGTGCTAAATTTTGCACAAAAAATGCAAATACCGTTGCAAATGTCGCAGTGATGCCCACGGCTATCACAAACTCCCTATCAATCACGGGTTTTGCGGATCCTTCAAAAATCAATGTACACACTAGCGATAGGACGCAAACGACTAAAAATTCCGTCGCTACCATTACGAAAATTTCGCATTTTTTGACATAGTATCCAGCAAGCATTATCTCAAACGCATAAGCAAACGCGCAAAGTAGGCTTAAAAGCTCGCCAAGCCCAAACCCAAGCTCCCCGTCACAAAGTATATAAAGCCCTATCGTAGCAAGAGTCGCACCCACGTATGAGTAAAATTTTATGCGCGTGCGAAAAAATACAAACACCAAAAATGGCACGAAAATCACCACAAGTCCTGTTATAAACGCAACTGTCGAGCTAAATGTGTATTTTAGTGCAAAGGTTTGTAGTGCAAATCCAGCAAATAAAAACACCCCAACGATAGCGCCGTATTTTACGCTTTTTGTGTCGATTTTTTTGATAAATTTTAAAGAGATTAGCGCCATTAGGATAAAGGCTATTAAAAACCTATAAAAAAGTATGACAAAAACGCCGTTTGTTGCGAGTGCTTTTGCCATAGGTAAAAATGTCACACCCCAAATTAAACCAACAAAAACAAGTGCCAAATCAGCTAAAAATTCCTGCCTTTTTGTTGTCATTTTACCCCTTTAGAAAGGTGTTATCTTATCCTAAAGCCTTTTAATATAAAATAAGTGCTTTTAAAATTTTATAATTTAAGGCTTATGATGTTACTTTTGGTTCTTGCGTTTGCTCTTGCTATGGATTCTGTGGCACTTTCTATAATAAATGGTGCAAAAAATCCAAATATAAATTTTGGACGAATTTGCAAAATAGCTTTCATTTTTGGCTTTTTTCAAGCGATAATGCCGTTTTTTGGCTATGTTTTGGGTATCGGATTTGTTGATGTTATTGCTTCAATTGATCATTTTATCGCTTTTGCTATTTTGTCGTTTTTGGGGATAAAGATGATAAGAGAGAGCAGGGAACAAAGTGATGATGACCTGGGGCGATCTACAGATAAAGAGCTGATTTTTGGGGCTGTTGCTACAAGCATTGACGCCCTTGCTGTCGGTGTGACGTTTAGTTTTGATGATACGAGCATCTTTTACGCCTGTATTTTAATAGGCGCTACCTGCTTTGCTCTTTGCATTATCGCCTGTTATGTTGGCAAATTTATAGGCAGAAGTTTGCACGATAAGGCGTTGATACTTGGTGGCGTGATACTTATTTTGCTTGGAGTTAAAATTTTAGCCGAGCATTTGATGAGCCACGGATTTTAATTTTTGATAATTAATACCATTATAAGCAAAAAAAGATAAAATCTCACAAACATATCATTTTTAAGGAGATTTTATGAAAAAGAGCATTTTAGCACTTAGTTTGCTTGCTAGTTTTGCGCTAGCGGCTGAGATAAATATCTATTCAGCTCGTCATTATGACGCTGATAGTGAAATTTACAAACTTTTTGAGGCAAAAACAGGCATAAAAGTAAATGCTACACAGGCAAAAGCTGGTGAGCTCATAAAAAAGCTTGAAACTCAGGGCGATAGCTCAGTTGCTGACCTTTTTATCACGGCTGATGCTGGAAATTTTTATGAAGCTAAAAATAAAGGCGTTTTGGCTCCAGTAAAATCTGAAATTTTAAATAAGATAGTTCCAGAGCAATACAGAGATGATGAAAACCAGTGGTTTGCTATCTCAAAAAGAGCTAGAATAATCGCTTATGATAAGAGAGATTTTGATGCAAGCGGTATTAAAAACTATGAAGACCTAGCAAAGCCTGAGCTAAAAGGCAAACTTCTAATAAGAAGCGCAACAGCAGCTTATAGCAAATCGCTTTTAGCTTCTATTATAGAGGCTGATGGTAAAGATGAGGCTGTAAAGTGGGCAAAAGGCACACTACAAAATCTAGCACGTGATCCAAAAGGTGGCGATAGAGATCAGGCAAAGGCTATTTATGAGGGCGTTGGCGATGTGGCTGTTATGAACACATACTATATAGGTTTAATGCTAACATCTCCAAAGCCAGAAGATGTAGAGGCTGCTAAAAATTTAGGTATCATTTTCCCAAACCAAGATAACCGCGGAACTCACGTAAATATAAGTGGTATTGCTCTTACAAAAGCTTCTAAAAATAGAGAAAATGCCATTAAATTTATGGAATTTTTAGTAAGCCCAGAGGCTCAAAAAATTCTAGCAGGTATCAACTATGAGTATCCTATCAACTCTGAGGTTGAGCCAAGTGATATTGTAAAAAGCTTTGGTAAATTCAAAGAAGATAGCACACCGCTTTATAAATCTGTTAAAAACACAAAAGAAGCGGTTAAAATTTACGATATGGTTGGTTGGAAATAGTGGGTGTAAAATTTTGGGCGATTTTTATCGCCCTTGTCGTTATAACGCCCATTTTAAGCATTTTTATAGAGATTGGTTTTGGCAACTACTCTCATCTTAGCCACTTTTTTGAGTATCTTTTTCTTAGGTATATTCAAGGGACATTTTTTGTTGCATTTGGTGTAATGTTCTTATCAATAGCAATTGCCGTAGTTTCGGCGTGGATTGTTGCAAACTACCGCTTTTTTCTCTCAAATTTCTTTGAATATGCTCTAATGCTTCCGCTTGCGATTCCAGCTTATATTTTTAGCTTTTGTTATGTTGGTATTATGGAACATGGCGGTTATTTTCATCAAATTTTTGGTTTTCGTTTTGATTTTATGAATATCTATGGTGCGATTTTTGTTCTTGCTCTTTCGCTTTATCCATATATTTATATGTTTGCAAAAACATCCTTTAAAACGCAGTCATCAACGCTTTTTGATATTTGTAAAATTTACAAACTTTCGCAGTTTAAAATTTTAAAAATTGCCATATTTTTATCTCGCCCAGCCATAATCGGCGGTTCTATGCTTGTTTTAATGGAGACGCTTAGTGATTACGGGACGGTGGCATATTATGGGGTTGAGACATTTAGTGCTGGTATTTTTAAACTTTGGTTTGATCTTGGAGATTCTTATTCTGCTTCGGTTTTAGCAGGACTTTTGATGATTGTTGTTTTTATCATTATGGTATTTGAGCATATAAATAAAAACTCAAAAAGATATAGCTTTAACACACATAATATCTCAAAATTTAGCCAAAAAATAGAGCTTGGTTTAGTTGGTAAAACTTTTGCATTTTTGTGGTGTTTAATGATCTTTTGCTTGGCATTTTTATTCCCATTTATTTGGCTTTTTTACTGGTCTGTCGCAACACTTGATAGTTTTAAATTTGAGTTTATAGATATGGCTTTTAATTCGCTTTTAATGGCTGTAATAGCTTCGGTTTTAATAACTATTATCAGTTTCTTTCTAGTTTTTTCAACTAGAGTTATAAAAGATAAAAAACTAAACACGATATTGCTAAAAGCCTCATCACTTGGCTATGCTTTACCTGGTGCTAGTATTGGACTTTGTGTTATGATAGTTTTTGGTTATATTGATAGAAGTCTAAACACGCAACTACTTTCAACCAGTTTTGTTGTGCTTATTTTTGGCTATATTGTTCGTTTTTTAGCAACATCTGTCTATGCTGTTGAGAGCGGTTATGCAAAGATTGTAAACACAATTGATGACGCAAGTTTGCTCTTAAATAGATCAAAATTTACACTATTTTTTAAGGTGCATTTTCCACTTTTAAGACACTTCTTCTTTTTGTCTTTGATTGTTGTGTTTATCGATATAGTTAAAGAGTTGCCACTAAGTCTTATTTTAAGACCTCTTGGCTTTGAAACATTAAGTATAAGAGCATTTTTTTACGCAACAGACGAAAGGCTTTATGCAGCAGCACTTCCAGCATTTTTAATCGTGCTTTTATCTCTTATTGCTGTGCTATTTTTAGAGCTTATTTCTAGGAAAAAGGTATGAGTGAAATTTTAAAAATTAGTAATTTAAATAAAAATTTTGGCAAACAAAGTGTGTTAAAAGATGTAAGTCTTGCTTTAAATGAGGGCGAAATTCTAACCATTTTAGGCGAAAGTGGCTGTGGTAAAAGCACTCTTTTGCGTATCATTGCCGGGCTTGAAAATAAAGATAGTGGGGAGTTAAAAATTAATTGCGGTGTTGCTATGATGTTTCAAAACTACGCTTTATTTCCGCATTTAAATGTCTATGAAAATATTGAGTTTGCTCTGTTAAAAACACCAAAAAATCAAAGAGCCTCTATCACTAAAGAGCTTTTGGGTAAATTTAAAATAGAGGCTATAAAAGATAAAATGTGCGATCAAATTTCAGGTGGTCAGGCTCAACGAGTTGCTTTTGCAAGGGCAGTAGCAAATAAAGAGAAGTTGCTTTTACTTGATGAGCCGTTTGCAAATTTAGATCATAATTTGCGTAACGTTTTAAGGGCTGAGTTAAAAGATATGATAAAGCAAAATGCCCTAAGTGCGATAATGGTAACGCACGATAAGCAAGATGCATTTTTAATAAGTGATAAAATAGCACTTATTAAAAACGGAGTTATTTTGGCAAATGACACACCAAAACAGCTTTATTTTAATCCATCTAGCTACGAGATAGCAAGTTTTTTAGGCGATATAAACTTGGTGAGTGATGTGGAAACTTTACCCGATGAGTTTAAAGCGTGGATAAAACAGCATAATTTTATGTTTCGCCCAGAGCAGATAGTTATAGGCAATAGATATAAGGCGAAAGTTTTAAAGGCTGATTTTTTGGGTTCTTTTTATGAGCTGTTTTTGGAGTTTGGTGGCTTAAAATTTAAAGCTATTGTGCCTTCAAATTTAGATATTAACGATGAATTTGGTTTTGATTTTTTAAAATAGTTTTACCAGTTAAAAAAATAATATTTTTTTAATAAAAGATATATTATCATTGCACTTTTTATTATTGATAACGGAAATCATTATGTATAAAAATATAGTTTTTTTATTTGTTGGACTTATTTTAACTGGCTGTGTTACGAGTTTTGATATATCAAAAAATGATACTCATAATATAAAAAATATCGGAAAAATTATAGATATTAAGCAAAATAAACAGATAAGTTTTGATGAGTTAATAAAGCATATAAATAAAGCTGAAATTTTACTTCTTGGAGAGGAGCATAATAATTTTAATCATGCTGTCGCAAGGGTTGCGATTTTAGAAAATTTTATTACCACGCAAACTAATGTTGTGCTTGAGATGATTGATGTTTCAAAGCAAGACTTAATTAATAAAACACCAAAAACAATGCCAAATGATAGCCTTAAAAATGCGATAAACTGGGATAGTAAATGGGACTATCGATATTACAAAACGCTTGTTGAACTGGCATTTTATAATGCAAATTTAAAGGCTGGAAATTTAAGTAAAACAGAAATTGCCACAATTTACAATGGAGCAATGCCACTTAAGGGCGAAATTTCAACAACAAGCGAGGTTAAAGAGCTGATTAAACAAGCCATTTTATCGCACCACAATATGGATAGTGAGCTTGCAGACAAGCTAGTTAGTATACAGCAGTATAAGGATAGACGTATGGCTGATATTTTGCAAGTCTCTCAAGATAGAGCCGTTTTGGTGGCTGGAAATTTACACATTTTTAAAAATATCGGTGTGCCACTTCATCTAATTGATTTTAAAAATAAAAAAAGCGTTATTGTGGTCGCTTTGGATAATAGCGATGAAATTTATCTAAATAATAATTTAGCAGATTTTGTTTGGGTGCTAAAATAGGGAGAGTTATGAAAGGTAAAATTTGGGGTAGTTTGTTTGCGTTTTGTGCCGTTTTAAACGCAAATGAGTTTGAGTTTGAAACGCTTGATGTTTCGGCAAATAAAACAAGTAGCGAAGATAAGGCGTTTGTGACAACGGGTGCTGTTAGCTCAAGAGAAATTTCAAGTAAGGATACGCAAAGTATTGACTCTATTGTTCGTGGAATTCCAGGTACTTATACGCAGATTGATCCTTCAATTGGTGGCGTTAGCACAAATATACGCGGTATGACTGGCTTTGGTAGGGTTGCTTCAAAGGTTGATGGGGTTACTCAGACATTTTATGGGACTTCATCGGATAGTTATGGCTATCATAATGGCGGTTCTACAAATGCCTTTGCAACGATGGTTGATAAAAATTTCTTAATCGGCGTTGATATAAACAGGGGTGGTAGCTCAAATGACGCAAATGCTCTTATGGGCTCGGCAAACTACCGAACAATAGGCGTTGATGATGTTGTTAGAGAGGGTAATATATTTGGCTTTTTGGGCAAATACTCATACGGCACAAATGGCATAGGACCAAGCTATATGGGAACAATCGGAGCAAAAGCACCAATAAGCGATGATGCAAAAATCGGATTTATATTTGGATATAGCACAAGTAAGATAAGGCAGGATTATAAAACCGGTGATGGCTATAAAATGGGAGATAGCTTAGGTAAAGATGAGTATGGAGATGATATATCCTCCCCAACAACTCCAAGTATGCTAACGCAAAAGCCACGCTCAATTTTATTTAAAACCGAGCTAACAAGTAGTGACCACTCAAATGTTACGCAGTTTAGAAGCTATAAAAACTCACTTGCTGGGCGTAAAATGGACTTTAAAACATATCAAAACGACTATCGTTACAATCCAAATAACGACTTGGTGGATTTTAAATTTATGCTATCTTTTAACACAGCAGATCAAAAATATTCTGACGGCGGATATGTCGCTACGCAAGATCTTTCAAAGCTAACAAGTGGTAGTCAGTTAGAACAAGAGAATAGATCGTTTACCTTTGATATAGGTAATACTTCTAAATTTGAACTAGCAGATGACCTAGGTTTGCAAAGTAGATATGGCATAAGTTATCTAAAAACAAAGTATCAAAACAACATAGCCTATTCAGAGTTAGGAAATTACGGATACGGCACAAGCACATTTAGCCCAAATGGAGAGCAGAGTTTTAAGAGCGTGTATCTTGAAAATTCTCTAAGCTATAAAGACCTTACGCTTGAGGGCAATCTAAACTACACAAAATGGAATATCAAAGGTCATAAGCCAGAGTGTGATGATAATACCGGTTGTATCCCAATGGGAGCAATAGATGTAGATAGAGATGATAAATACCTAAACGCAAGTGCTACTCTATCGTATAAATTTCACGACCTTTTTGAACCTTATATTAGCTACTCAGTATCAAATAGAGCTCCGACTATACAGGAGATGTTTTTTGGTTCAGATCAAGGAAATAGTGTAAATCCATTTTTAAAAGCAGAACGTGCTAAGACCTTTGAATTTGGCTTTAATGCCTATAAAGACGGACTTTTTACAGACGGCGATATGTTTGGTTTTAAACTAACTCGCTATCAAACGCATATCAAAAATTTCATTAGAAATTTACGCATTAATGTAGGTTCAACCTACTATTTTCACATAAATGACCCAGAGCTTGTAAAAATGAGCGGTTATGAAGTTGAGCTAAAATATGATATGGGCGTGTTTTATGTAAAGGGTAGCTACTCAAGGCAAGAGACAAAAACGCCAGTCTCAGAGACATCTTCAAGCTATATGGGTGGTTTTGGCTACACGCAAATTTCAGGGCTTCCAAAATACTACGCAAATGTTGAGCTTGGCACTAGATTGTTTGATGAGAAGTTAAATATCGGCGGGATTGCAAAGATTACTGGCAAGGCAAAGCGTGTATATCCAGGGATTGATGAGAGAGAAAATGGCGATAAATATGATATTAGCGACCAACTTGCAAGGCAGGATTTGCCAAAAATTCCTACCATTTATGACCTTTATATAAGCTATGAAGTTACTAAAAATTTCAGTATTAAAGGCGAAGTGCAAAATGTGTTTAATAAAAACTACATTGACGCCCTGCACGCAAATAATGGCTCAAATCAGGTGACATACAACGCTAATGGCGATAATGTCTATATCTTTTCAAATGCTGCTCGTGGCAGGACTTATTATGTAAATTTTGAATATAGGTATTAAAAATGATAAGAATTTGGATTATATTTTTTACAGCAATTTTGGCTTTTGGTGATGAGGTTAAAATAGATATGAGCTTTAACGCACTTTTTAATAACGCCCATATAGTAGTTAAGGGCGTCATAGTGCTTTTGGTGCTGTTTTCTATCGCGTCTTGGACGATATTTTTCGTTAAAATTACGCAGTTTAAAAAGGCGTTTGGAGTGCTAAAACACGACACGCAAAGCCTAAAAGAGCTTAAAGATATAAATGATAACTTAGGGCTAAGCGATGAAAGCTTTTTATCTAAAATTTTAACCGATGTCAAAGATGAGTTAGTAAGCTGCGCTAATACAAACGAAAGATTAAGAAACGCCGTTGACATAAGAGTTATGCAAATTTCAAATGATATTAGAGAGAAGATAACTATA
The DNA here is from genome assembly GCF_013372205.1 of Campylobacter mucosalis. Taxonomy (NCBI): domain Bacteria; kingdom Pseudomonadati; phylum Campylobacterota; class Epsilonproteobacteria; order Campylobacterales; family Campylobacteraceae; genus Campylobacter; species Campylobacter mucosalis. The sequence goes on along the minus strand of NZ_CP053831.1, from coordinate 1,641,722 downwards.
CTTGCAAGTATCGGCTCATCAGCCCCATTTATCGGACTTTTTGGTACCGTTTGGGGCATTATGAATAGCTTTATTGGTATAGCAAGTGCAAATAATGCAAGTTTGGCAGTAGTTGCGCCTGGCATTGCCGAAGCCCTGTTTGCAACGGCACTAGGACTTGCAGCTGCCATTCCTGCTGTGCTTTTATATAACTACTTTGTAAGGCTTAATGCTAAATTTAAAGACGAGCTTTGTGTGCTTGGTTTAAAAGTATATCTAAAAGCCCTAAGGAGCAACAATGACGCTAACAAATAACGAGAGTGAATTAAGCGAGATAAACGTAACGCCGTTTATTGACGTTATGCTCGTGCTTCTTATCATATTTATGGTCGTTACGCCAATTGTTACAAGCTCTGTAAAAGTAGAACTACCGATGAGTAAAAGCGAAGAAAAGAGCGACACAGATAAGCCACTTATTTTAAGCATAAATGAAAAATCTGAGCTTTTTATAAAAGATGAGATGATTACACTTGAGAATTTAGAGCAAAAATTGGACGAAAAAAGCCTAAACAACAAAGAGAGTGTTATTTATTTTTACGTAGATAAAAGCGTTAGTTATGAAAAACTTATGGAGGTCGTAGAGGGAGTAAAACTCGCTAAATACTCAAAAATCGCATTTTCAACCAAAATGCCTGACTGAGTTAGTATGAAAGCTTCAAAACTATCGTGGTTTAACTCTTTTTTATTTGCCTGTTTTATACACGCTTTGCTTTTTGCATTTTTAATAGCAAAAAATGATGTCAAAATTTCAAATAATTTAGGTGGTTTTGACTATCCTATAAAAGATGATGTTTTTGAAAGTATTGCGATAGTTTCGGATTTGCCAATAGGCGAATTTAAAGAGGTAGCACCAAACTTAGTTCAGAATAAACAAGAGACACCTAAGCCTGAGCCAGAGCCTGAAATTTTAGCACCTTTGCAAGAGATAAAATCAGAAATTAGTGTGCCAAAAAAAGAGAAAAAACCCAAAAAAATAGTCAAAAAAACACAAAAGATAAAAAAAGAGATAGAAACAAAAACCCAAGTGGCTACACAGTCGCCTATAAATTCCGTGGCAAAAGATGATGTAGCTTCAGCTCCCATTAGTGCACAAGGCACAAAAATAGCTTCAAATTCAAGCGGAGCAAGTAAAACGCAGGTTAAAAGCTATCAAGGGCTTGTGATGTCACATTTAAACAAACACAAACGCTATCCAAAACAAGCACTTTTAAATAACGAAGAGGAGACTATTAAAGTTCGTATCGTGATGGATAAAAATGGCAAAATCATATCTGCAAATTTAAAAGATAAAGCAAAATACGAACTTTTAGCACGTGAAGCCACCGAGCTATTTTACAGGGCTTCGCCTTTGCCAAAGCCACCGACTGATTTTATTGGCGAAAATGAAACGATAAGCATAAACATACCAATTGAGTTTAACATCAAGAAATTTAAGCAATATAAATAATTTAGCCAAGCTCTATCTCAATCCCAACCGGACAATGATCGCTGCCTAAAATTTCAGGCATTATAAATGCGTTTTTTAGCCCATTTGAGATGAAAAAATAATCAATTCTCCAGCCGATATTTTTAGTCCTTGCGTTAAACCTGTAGCTCCACCACGAGTAAGCGTCCGTTTTTTGCGGATAAAAATGCCTAAACGTGTCAATAAATCCGTGCGATAAAAGCTCATCAATCCACGCTCTCTCAATGGGTAAAAATCCGCTAGTTTTGGCGTTTGCCTTTGGATTTTTTAAATCAATCTCAGTGTGAGCCGTATTTACGTCGCCACAAATTATAATCTCTTTACCACTTTTTAAAATTTCATCACAATACGCCAAAAATGCCTTATAAAACGCCATTTTGTAAGATAAACGCTCATCATCTTTTTGCCCATTTGGAAAATAGATGTTAAAAAGCACGACATCACCAAAATGGTGCTCTAAAACCCTGCCTTCACTATCGTCAAAAAATCGCCCCTTATGTGTTGTCGTTTGAAATTTAGCTAGGCTCATCACGCCAGAGTATCCAGCTCTAAGCCCCGAGTTTAGGCTAATCTCATTAAAACCGAGCTTGTAAATTTCATTTGGCACGTCAGCTTCTTTGACCTTTATCTCTTGAAGTGCCAAAAAATCGGGCTTTGCTTCATCAACCCACGCAAATGCATTTTTATTAGTAGCAGACCTAAGCCCGTTTACGTTCCAGCTTATTAGTTTCATTTTAATCCTTTTTTAGTTATGATTATAGCAATTTTAAGGAGCAAATTTGAGAAATCAACCAAAATATAAATTTTTAAAAAACTGGGGTTACGCTATTAAGGGTTTGGCTGAAATTTACAAAAACGAGCAGAGTTTTAGGCTTGAGATTTGGATTTTTGCCCCACTTGCTTTTTCTTTGATGTTTTGGAATTTTGGTGCTGTTTTAAATCTATTTTTGATATTTTGTATGGCTTTTGTGCTGGTTGTTGAGTGTTTAAATTCGGCAATTGAGCGAGTTGTAGATTTAGCAAGTGCTGATTTTCACACCCTTGCAGGTGCTGCAAAAGACGCAGGAAGTGCTGCCGTGATGATAGCAAATATCTTGTGTGCATTTACCTGGCTATACGCGTTTTTTAGCCGTTTTTCATAGGCTAAATTCCAAGCGCCCACCTTGAAAATGGGATTAGCTCGTATCTTATGCCCTCTATGCTTAGATTTGCCGAGTTTGTCACGCTAATGGCGTGTAGCCTTGTGACGCCAAGCTCTTTTAAGGTGCTATGAAGTTTTTTAAATTTCAGTAACGCTATCTCTGTAGCTGTAAATGGCATACAAACTATTGCTAGTTTCCTTTGCAAAAGGACAAACTCAAGCTCTTTTGTATAGCAAATTTCATCTTTAAATTTTAAAAGCTCACAGAAAATTACATTTGCAAATGTATTGGCAAAGTCCTTTTTTAGGCACAATGCACTACGCAAAGCAAAGTCGTTAAGATATAGTTTTTTACTCGCTTTTGGCTCTTTTAGACGCGAGATATTTGAGATTAGTCCGATATTTTCAAGTTTGTTAAATATCGTATATACGCTGTCTTTTGAAATTTTTATCTGCTCTTTTAGACTTTTGTAAATTTCAAACACGCTAACTTGCTCGTTACACCTAAGGACACACTCTTTTATCACGGCTAATTCTATCTCATTTAGCTCTTTTTTTAGATTATTTGCAAGACTTTGTGGCACTTCTGTTGCATCAATTAGCGAGGATTTTACAGCACCTCCGTGTGCCAAAAAATAGCTAAAAAGCATATCTGGATCTAAATTTTTCTTAAAAAACGATATAAATTCCTCATAGTCTAAATAGGGCAAATTTATTGTCGCAAACCCATCTATTTTTATGTGTTTTTGTGTGGTGCTGATGATGATATTTTGGGTTGTTATATCTTGTAGAAAGCCCAGTTCATCGGTATTTACGTTTTCTACACAAAGAACTTGTATCTCTGTTTTGCTCTGTAAAAATTCCTTTAAATTTTGCAGTATTTTAGCCCTTTTTACTCGTAAATCATTTAAGTCGATGTATAGTCTTTGAGTTGGCTTGAAATTTGATAAATACTCGCAAATCAGGCTTGTTTTTCCGCTTCCAGTTGCGCCGATAAGTAGGGTTTTATTTGCACTGATAAAGTATTTTCGGTTTGTAAATTTTACGTTTTTTAACGCTAATTCATAAAGTAGCTCTAGCTCTTGCATTTTGCCACACACGCATTTACCGCTTCAATCACGGCCGAGCGAAAGCCGTTTTTCTCCAAACTCGCTACCGCCTCGATCGTGGTGCCTGATGGTGAGCAGACCTCGTCTTTAAGCATTGCTACGTGTTTATCGCTAGTAAGTGCCATTTTTGCTGAGCCTAAAAGGGCGTTTGAAGCGATTTTATAAGCCATTTTTCTATTTAGTCCGTTTAAAACAGCAGCGTCAGCAAGGGCTTCAATAAACATAAACGCATAAGCCGGTAAGCTACCAGCAATGCCTACAAATGCCCCAAATTCACTCTCTTTAATCTCAAAAACTTCACCAAAACTTTTAAAGATACCAGCCACGTTTTGCCTATCTAAATCGCTAAAATTTTTATCAAAGCAAAGTGCTGTTGTGGCTGATTTGACAAGAGCTGGGGTGTTTGGCATAGCACGGACGATCTTTGCGTTTTTTAGCGTGTTTTGTAGCTGAGTGATACTAAAATTTGGAGCTAAACTAACTAAAATTTTACCGCTCATCTCATCTTTTATGATGTCTAAAATTGCGTTGTAATCTTTTGGTTTAACTGCTAAAATCACGATATCTGCGTTTTTGGCAACCTCTTTTTCGCTGTCTAAAATACAAACGCTATTTTTGCTTAAAAACTCGCTATTTTTACCTTTGCTAAACGCACACATTTTTTGCCCAAAAAGTGCCGATATCATCGCACTTGCCATATTACCAACACCGATAAAACCTAGTTTCATTATCACTCCTTAACTACCTAACTTGCCCGCTGCCACGCACGATATATTTATAAGTCGTAAGCTCTTTTAAGCCCATTGGTCCTCTTGCGTGAAGTTTTTGCGTTGAAATTCCAATCTCGCCGCCAAAGCCAAACTCACCGCCATCACTAAAACGTGTCGATGCGTTTGCATAAACGACCGCACTGCCGACTGCATTTAAAAAATTCTCTATATTTTTGTAATCCTTGCTTAAAATCGCGTCTGAATGACCGCTAGAATGGGCGTTAATAAAATTTATGGCTTCATTTAAATCGCTCACGCTTTTAACCGCTAAAATAAGCTCTAAAAACTCCGTCCCAAAGTCGCTCTCATCGGCTAACCGCACGTTTTCAAACCCTTCGTAATTTTGCCAAATTTCACGCTCTAATTTTAACTCTACATTTGATAACTCGGCGATTAAAAGTGGCATAATTTTATCTACTATGTTTTTGTGTAAGATCACGCATTCAACGGCATTGCATACGCTTGGGCGTTGTGTTTTGGCGTTTTTAATTATCGCTACGGCTTGGCTTATATCCGCACTCTCATCAACAAAAATATGACACACACCAGCACCAGTTTCAATCACCGGTATTGTGGCGTTTTGCGTGATAAATTCCTTTAAATTTTTACCGCCTCTTGGGATTATGACGTCAATTAGCCCATTTAGGCGTATCATTTGGCTTACACTCTCTCGCCTTGTATCACGCACGAGCGAGATCGCACCATTTGGCACTTCGTGTTTTGTGGCGATATCGTTAAAAATTTCAACAAGAGCGATGTTGGAGTTTAAAGCACTTGCTGACCCTCGTAAAATCACTGCATTTGAGCTTTTTAATGCAAGTGCTGCCACATCAATGCTGACATTTGGACGACTCTCATAAATCATACCGATGACGCCAAGCGGAGTGCGAATTTTACTGATTTGCATACCATTTGGGTGTTTAAATCCGCTTAAAATTTCGCCCACTGGATCACTTAAATTTGCAACATCGTTTAGCCCCTTTGCCATCGCTTCAATCCGTGCGTTAGTAAGCCTTAGGCGATCAAGTAAAGCCGTGCTTAGACTGCTATCCTTGCCGTTTTTTAAGTCAATCTCATTTTGCGATTTTATCCACTCTTTTTTGCTTATTAGCTCATCTGCTACGGCGTTTAGGACGCTATTTTTCACGCCTGTTTTTAAATTTACTAGCTTAAAACTAGCCTCTTTTGCCGCCTTTGCAAGATTTAAAATTTCGCTCATTTTTACCCTTTTTGGTAAATTATACTTTCTAAAGTATTAAGTGAATGTTAATGTTATATTTTTAAATGTATTTTAAAACATTTGCGAAATATTAATAAATTATATATTTTTAACGTTGCTTTAAGCGGGGGGGGGTAAAATATTACCGTAGTTTCTACATAATTTAAGGAGTTAAAAAAATGAAATTTTCAAAGATTGCATGTGTTGCACTTTTAAGTGCTAGTATATCTACGGTTGCATTGGCTACTAAGTTAGAAGATGTGCAAAGTACCAAAATGGAAGAAGCAACCAAAACAGCTGCCTATAAAGAGATCATAAAGGCTGTAAACAGCCTAAAGGCTATAGGCTATGATAATTTAAAAAACTGGAATGGCGATAAAGTAGGCGAGGGTGCAAACAAACTCTCAGCAGATCTAAACACAAAAATCTACAACGCCCTTGAAGTGATAAAAAAACAAAAAGATGCAATTAAAGGCAAAGAGGACATCACATTAAAAGTTATAGGTGATTCAACTTTGAAAATAACCCAACAAGGAGAAATAAAAATACTCATAAAGGGCGATGATAATACAGCGGTTAATGGTGGCGGTGATCAGGAATTAACCCTAAGCCTTGAAACTTTTAAAAACGGCAATAAAGATAAAATAGCTAAAATATTTGCTGAAAACAACAGAGATGTTTGGCAAAAATTTATAAAAGCATTTGAAGAAGAGCACAACAAGGAACAAGAAAAAAGAAAGGGGTTGCTAAACATAGCGGCACTAGAACTTGCTAAAGATCTTGCCAAAGATAAACCAGAGTCAATAACCGGCATTCAAGATGAATACACAGCATACGTTGAAAACAAAAACAATGTAGAGAATGCTATCAATGTAGATATAAAATCAAAGCAAGAAGCGGTTAAAACTGCTCAGACTGGACTATCTACTGCTATAAAAGGTGTAGATAATAAACTAGTAACCCTTTCAAGCACAACAGATAATGAAAAAATCAAAGAACAAGAAAAAAGCGTATCAAAGATACACAATCAGATAAATACGGCAGCAGCAAAAAATAGCAATACTCCAGAAGAAAACATAGAAAAAGCAACCGCACTAAAAGCAGCTATAAATGCGGGTGTAAAGCTACAAACTAAAACCGCGGGCGGTAGAGACCTAACAATAGCAGACATTGACGCTATCCTTGCTGGTACAGCAAGTAAAGATGACTTTGATAATGGTAATGCACCTGATTTATCAGGAGATGCGAATAAAGCAAAAGTGCTTAATGCTTTATTGGGCGACGTTTCACAAAGCACAGGTGCTGCTATCGTAACAAAAAATGCACAAACCGCAATAGAAAAAGTTATAGATGAGATAGAAAAAGTAGAAACAGCAAAAACTAACCTTAGTGACTCAAATAAGCTTATGGCTAAATTTAAAGATGTAGTAGCAAAAGCAACCAGCGACGAAGGCATCGCAAATGCTAAGTCAAAGGCTCTAGACGATGTCATAAAACAAGTTGCAAAAAAACAAAAAACAGCAGATGATTTAAAAACAGCCCAACAAGAACTAAAAAACGCAGCTAATGCTCGTGCAACAGGTGTAACAAAGGTTGCAAACCTAGAAGAGAAACAAGGTGAAGTATTAGGATCATTTACTGATACTGTCTTAGCAAATGATACTGTAAAATCTATAGTAACCTCATATAATGCAAAAGAACTTGCTGATACTGCAAAAGCACTAAACACATCAATAGAGCAAAGCCAACGATCACAGAACAAAGGTACATCTACTGATATCATAATGTTTAATACAGGACTTGCTACAAACACTCGCTTAGCAAAACTATCAAACCCATTTAATGCAGACCTAGCACTAGCACAAGCTATTAATGAGCTAGAAGGAGAAACATTTGCTGATGCTGGTGATAGTCTATCAAGTGTAATAAAAGAGTATACAAATAGATTTAACCATGATAATAACCTATGGGGTAATATCTTTGGTGGTAAAGGTAAAATAAAAGACTCTGCTAATCCAAGCATTTGGGGTGTAACACTAGGTTATGATAAAGCATTTGATAACACTATAGTTGGTGGATTTATCAACTATGCAAAAGTACAATCAAAAGATTCACAAGTAAGAAGTGAATCTGATAACTATAGCTTTGGTGTATATTCAAGAAGCTACTTTGATCAAAGCGAGATAGATGCTAAGATTGGATATGGCTTTGGAAGAAATGAACTAAGCAGACATGCAATGGATTCTAAGATAGGTACTTCAACAGGAAAGTATGATAGTAAATTCTTTGATGTAGATGTTGAGTATGGTTATGTATTTGGTTTAGGTAATGCTATGTTTATTAAACCTATAGCAGGTCTATCATATACTCATATTAAACATGATGGCTTTACAGAAGATGGTAATGTTCCTGCTATATTTGGTAATACAACTCTAAAGACACTAAAAGCAAAACTTGGTAGTGAGTTTAGAGTATATACTGATAATGCAGGCTACTTTTATATAACTCCTGGTGTAGAAAGAGAACTTAGTAAGAGTGCAAATGACCTTAGTGTAAAATTTGTAGGTTCTAGTAAAGATGTAGTGTTTGATGCTGATAAGAAAAAGAATACATACATTACTCTTAAGACTGGTGCTGAGTTTAAGATTACAAACAATCTAAGCACAAACATTAACTTTGGTGCAAAAGCTAAAGCAAAAGAACAATACTATAATGGAACACTTGGAGTTTCTTATAAATTCTAAGATACATACAATAAGTATGCATACAAACATACAATAAATAAACATACATACATACTAAACAGCTAAGACTTAGGTCTTGGCTGTTTGGGAGTATGACTTTATAATCCTAACTCATTAATCTAATTTATTAATCTTAACTTTATCACTATTATGTAGCATCCGTACAAGATTGTATCTCTAAAATCAGCTAAAATTCTGTCATATTAAAAAATTAAATAAATGATAAGCTATGGCAGAATCTCACGTAATATCAGCCCTTACAGCTGTTATATAAATATCTACATATTTTTATACCTAAAAACATTTTGTAGATGTTGGCGTTATGCTGTTTGCTTTGTTGTATTCATCTTGGATTTTTCGTCTTTGTGTCGTTATGTCAATGGCTTCTTGCATTGAGTTTGTAATCTTTTTACAAAATATCACAACCCTGCCATTTATGTTGAGTTAGGATTATAAAGTCATACTCCCAAACAGCCAAGACCTAAGTCTTAGCTGTTTAGTATGTATGTATGTTTATTTATTGTATGTTTGTATGCATACTTATTGTATGTATCTTAGAATTTATAAGAAACTCCAAGTGTTCCATTATAGTATTGTTCTTTTGCTTTAGCTTTTGCACCAAAGTTAATGTTTGTGCTTAGATTGTTTGTAATCTTAAACTCAGCACCAGTCTTAAGAGTAATGTATGTATTCTTTTTCTTATCAGCATCAAACACTACATCTTTACTAGAACCTACAAATTTTACACTAAGGTCATTTGCACTCTTACTAAGTTCTCTTTCTACACCAGGAGTTATATAAAAGTAGCCTGCATTATCAGTATATACTCTAAACTCACTACCAAGTTTTGCTTTTAGTGTCTTTAGAGTTGTATTACCAAATATAGCAGGAACATTACCATCTTCTGTAAAGCCATCATGTTTAATATGAGTATATGATAGACCTGCTATAGGTTTAATAAACATAGCATTACCTAAACCAAATACATAACCATACTCAACATCTACATCAAAGAATTTACTATCATACTTTCCTGTTGAAGTACCTATCTTAGAATCCATTGCATGTCTGCTTAGTTCATTTCTTCCAAATCCATATCCAATCTTAGCATCTATCTCGCTTTGATCAAAGTAGCTTCTTGAATATACACCAAAGCTATAGTTATCAGATTCACTTCTTACTTGTGAATCTTTTGATTGTACTTTTGCATAGTTGATAAATCCACCAACTATAGTGTTATCAAATGCTTTATCATAACCTAGTGTTACACCCCAAATGCTTGGATTAGCAGAGTCTTTTATTTTACCTTTACCACCAAAGATATTACCCCATAGGTTATTATCATGGTTAAATCTATTTGTATACTCTTTTATTACACTTGATAGACTATCACCAGCATCAGCAAATGTTTCTCCTTCTAGCTCATTAATAGCTTGTGCTAGTGCTAGGTCTGCATTAAATGGGTTTGATAGTTTTGCTAAGCGAGTGTTTGTAGCAAGTCCTGTATTAAACATTATGATATCAGTAGATGTACCTTTGTTCTGTGATCGTTGGCTTTGCTCTATTGATGTGTTTAGTGCTTTTGCAGTATCAGCAAGTTCTTTTGCATTATATGAGGTTACTATAGATTTTACAGTATCATTTGCTAAGACAGTATCAGTAAATGATCCTAATACTTCACCTTGTTTCTCTTCTAGGTTTGCAACCTTTGTTACACCTGTTGCACGAGCATTAGCTGCGTTTTTTAGTTCTTGTTGGGCTTTTGCGATTTGGTCAGGTTTCTTCTCTGTTATGGCTTTATTGAGAGCTCCTAGTTTATCTCCTGCAATATCTGAACTGCTAGTGACTTCTGCAATAACTTTGTTTGCGCTAGCCATAAGTTTATTTACTGAGGCAAGATCAGCCTCTGCCGTTGTTACGCCTATTACTGCTCTTGTCACTTTTTCTATTTCTATTTTTGCAGCTTCTACTGCCTTTTGGGCGCCGTTATTATTATCATTGCCTATAAGGGCATCTAGGACTTTAGCTTTTTCCGTATTATCTGATAAATTCTGTGCACCACCATTGTCAAAATCATCTTTCTTTGCAGTGCCATTCTTTATTCCATTAATGTCCTCTTTGGTTAGTGCTCTACCATTGTTTGCTTTAGTTTGTAGCTTTACACCTGCATCTATGGCAGCTATTAATGCGTCGGCTTTTGCTTTAATATCACCATCACTATTAGTGTTTTTACCTTTTGCTGTGGTTAATTTATTTGCAAGTGCTTTTATATCAGTTTCTTGTTTTTTAATTGCCCCCTTGTCTGTGCCATTAAGTGTTAATTTGTCTTTTGGCGCATCTGCTATTGCTTTATTTAGCTCTTTTTGTTTTTCTGTGACATTAGCTTGTTCTTTTTTTATGTTATTTTGGATGTTGTTTAGTATGAAATCTTTATTTTCGACAAATGCTGTGTATTTTTCATCTTTTTCGTCTATTTTCTTATAGTCTTTTATAATGTTTTCTACACTAGCATCTATTGCACCCTCTCTTTCCTCTTTTTTTTCATTGTGCTTTTCTTTAAATTGTTCTACAAACGATTCCCAAACATCTTTGTTATTTTCTGCAAACATAGCATTTATCTTATCATGAATGTTGCCGCTATTTTTAAACTCATCAAGAGCTATAGTTATTTCTGCACCACCGCCATTGTTAACTGCTGTGTTATCAGCACCTTGTTGTATTTGTAATTTTATATTTCCTGTTGAAGTTATTTTTAATGTTGAAGCATCTTTACCTGTTAGTGTAATATCGCCATTTTCTGTAATTTTGCTTTTTTCATCTTTTATCACTTTAAGGGCATTATAAATTTTTGTATTTATATCAGTGTCAGTCTTACCCTTCTCTCCAGTCCAAGTTTTTAAATCACTATAAATGCCACCTAACTCATTTACGGCTTTAAGAATTTTATTATAAGCAGCTGTTCTAACAGATTCACTTTCTTTTTTCTGAACTAGAGTGGCTAAGTCAACACTTGGTTGAGCCAACGCAACTGTAGATATACTAGCACTTAAAAGTGCAACACATGCAATCTTTGAAAATTTCATTTTAACTCCTTAAATTATTATAGAAATCACAATACTATTTTACCCCCCCCCCCACTTAAAGCAATATTAAAATTTATAATGCTTTTTAAATAAAGTTTTACTTTTTGATGTTTTTAGGTATAAATTAGATTAATGAATTAGGATTATAAAGTCATACTCCCAAACAGCCAAGACCTAAGTCTTAGCTGTTTAGCTTGTAAATTTTTACTGGTAATTACGTCAGCTTAAACCTTAACCACCGCATTATCAGCGTGTATGATCTCATCGTCTGTTTTATGCCCTAAAATCGCTTCAAACTCATCGCTTTTTAGCCCTAAAATACGAGCCATATCATCTGATGAGTAGTTTGTGATACCACTTGCGATGACTTCATTTTTAGTGGTGCAAATATCTACCACAAAGCCACGCTCAAACTCGCCAACGATCTTTTTTATGCCCACAGCAAGCAGACTTTTGCCACTTTTTAAGCCGTGCTAGCACCATCATCAACGACTAAAACACCCTTTTTACTCGCACCAAATGCGACCCAAAATTTACGTGAATTTACCCCATTTTTAGCCAAAAACAGCGTTCCAAGCTCATTGCCATTTATGATTTTGGTTAAAATATCGCTCGTTTTGCCGTTTGCAATAAGCATATTTGTGCCATTTCTTGTAGCAATTTTTGCCGCACTTATCTTTGTAGCCATTCCGCCAGTGCCAAATTTACTTCCCTCGCCACCAGCCATTTTTATGATATTTTCATCAATATCTTGCACCAAATTTAGCAGTTTTGCGTTTTTATCGCTGTTTGGATTTGCCGTGTAAAGTCCGTCTATGTCACTTAAAATTATGAGTAAATCAGCGTCCGTTAGTCCACAAACGAGTGCTGAAAGAGTGTCGTTATCGCCTACTTTTAGCTCATCGGCTACAACTGGGTCGTTTTCGTTTATGATTGGCACTATACCTTGCGTTAAAAGTGCGTTGCAGACGTTTCTGGCGTTTAAATATCGTTTTCTATCGTCAAAGTCGGCTCTTGTTAATAAAAGCTGTGCAATCGTGCGTGAATACGCCCAAAATACACGTTCATAAAGGTGCATAAGAGCGACCTGTCCGACTGCTGCTAAGGCTTGTTTTTGTGCGATATTTTTTGGCTTTACGCTAACTTTTAGTCGTCCCATACCAGCACCAACAGCACCTGAGGTTACCAAAATCACTTCGTAACCTAAATTCTTAATAGCGCAAATCTGTGCCACTAGGCTTTTTATCAGGCTTTCATTTAAGGTGCCATCGCTATTTGTAAGTGTTGAAGTGCCGACTTTTACGACTATTCGTTTTATATTTTTAAATAGCTCTTTTCTCATTTAATGCCTTGAAATTTTGGGTTAATTATACCTTTTTGTTAAGAAATTTTTACAAATTCGCTCAAATTTCTTACTTTTGATTAATAAATTTTACATAGTTTATTAATGCGAGTGGCTTAAAATTTCACAAAAATAAAGGAGAAAAAATGAGAAATGTTTTTAAAATTTACAAAGCAAAAAGTAGTCACTGGGTCGGAGATGGCTTTAAAGTTTCGCCACTTTTTAGCCATATGGATGAGGATAAAGGCACAAATCCGTTTTTAATGCTTGATTATGCCGCACCTCAGTTTTATGAGCCAAACTACGGCAAACCGCGTGGCGTGGGCAAACACCCACACAAGGGCTTTGAAACCGTTACTATCGCTTATAGTGGCGAGGTAGCACACCGTGACAGCTCAGGTGGTGGTGGCGTGATAAAGCCGGGCGACGTGCAGTGGATGACGGCTGGGGCTGGGATAATCCACGAGGAATTTCACTCAGAAAATTACAGCAAAAGTGGTAGAGAGTTTGAGATAGCACAACTTTGGGTAAATTTGCCAAAAGCACACAAACTAACACCGCCAAAATATCAGCACCTAGCAAAAGAAAATATCCCGGTGGTAGAGTTTGATGGCGGATTTGTGCGAGTGATAGCTGGGAATTTTAACGGCACGAAAGGTGCGGCTAGCACATTTAGCGTCCTAAACGTTTGGGATATCGTCATAAATGCTGATAAAACGGCAAATTTTAGCGTCCCAAGCAATCAAAGTCTCTCTCTTGTCGTGCTTCGTGGCGACTTAGAGATAAATGGCAAAGATAGGGCGACGCAGGGCGATTTAGTAGGATTTGAGCTAAATGGCGGTGATATAAGCGTAAAAGCACAGGGCAAAGACGCTAAAATTTTACTGCTTTCAGGAGAGCCGATAAACGAGCCAGTTGTGGGTTATGGACCATTTGTGATGAACTCAGCTGGTGAGATAAGAGAGGCGATAAATGAGTTTAACAGCGGTAAATTTGGCAAAATTTAGATGATTGTAACTTTAATGCTGTGAAATTTAATCTAAAATTTCGTAAAATCTAGAAAATCAAAAAGGGTTAAAATGAATAGCATTAGAGAATTTCTAAAACACGAGTCAATGGGTGGTGTGCTTTTGATGTGTGCTACGATTTTGGCACTTGTGTGTAACAACACCTTTTTAAGCGAATTTTACGGGACATTTTTACATACTAAATTTAGTGTTAGCTTTGGCGAATTTGGGTTATCAAAACCGCTTATTTTGTGGATAAATGACGGGCTTATGGCGATTTTTTTCTTTTTAATCGGACTTGAGCTTAAACGTGAAGTGCTTGAAGGTGAGCTTAAAAATCCAGCCCAAATCGCACTTCCCGCACTTGCTGGACTTGGCGGTATCATCGCACCTGCACTAATTTTTTATGCATTTACTAAGAATGATAGCTTTGCTGTTCAGGGCTGGGCGATACCGACGGCGACTGATATTGCCTTTGCACTTGGGATTTTAAGCCTTCTTGGCTCTCGTGTGCCGACCGCTCTAAAAATCTTCTTAATGACTCTAGCGATAATTGACGACTTGTGTGCCATTATCATCATCGCTCTTTTTTACACGAGTGAGCTTAGCTTTATCTCGCTTGGCATCGGTGGCGTCTGTATCGCTGTCTTGGCGATTTTAAACAGATTAAGCGTGGCAAGTAAAGTAGCATATCTTGTTGTTGGGCTAATTTTTTGGACGGCGGTGCTAAAATCTGGCGTTCACGCCACACTTGCAGGGGTTATCACGGCATTTTTTGTGCCACTAAACATAAAAGGCAAATCAATGCTAAAAGAGATAGAACACGACCTACACGGCTGGGTGGCGTTTGGGGTTTTGCCGATTTTTGCCTTTGCAAATGCCGGAATTTCACTAAAAGGCGTTGAGCCTAGTCTGCTATTTTCGGCTGTGCCACTTGCTACTATGCTTGGACTTTTTGTCGGCAAACAGCTTGGTGTTTTTACGTTTAGCTTTTTAGCGATTAAATTTCGCCTTGCAAATTTGCCAGAAAATACGAGCTGGACGCAACTTTACGGCGTTAGTGTGCTTTGCGGGGTTGGCTTTACGATGAGTATATTTGTAAATGGCTTAGCTTACGCCGACTCAGACGCATTTTTATACACAGATAGACTTGCGATTTTAATCGGCTCGGTTGCTTCTGGGATATTTGGATATTTAATCTTGCTATTTGCGGATAAAAAATGAAACACATTAAGGCAAATATTCAAGAGTTCTTGCACCACGAGTCGATGGGTGGGGCTTTGCTTATAGCTGCCACCATACTTGCTTTGGTGTGCAATAACACCTTTTTAAGTGAGTTTTACACCGAGTTTTTAAAGACAAGAGTTAGTGTAACGATAGACGAATTTAGCATAGACAAACCGCTCATTTTATGGATAAATGACGGGCTTATGGCGATGTTTTTCTTTTTAATCGGACTTGAGCTTAAACGTGAGCTTTTAGAAGGGGAGCTTAAAAGCCTTTCACAGCTTACACTCCCTGCTATTGCTGGACTTGGTGGTATCATCGCACCTGCACTAATTTTTTATGCATTTACTAAGAATGATAGCTTTGCTGTGCAGGGTTGGGCGATACCGACGGCAACAGACACTGCATTTGCGATAGGAATTTTAAGTATGCTGGGCACTCGCATACCGCCTAGTCTTAAAATTTTTCTAGTTGCTCTTGCTATTATTGATGATGTTTGTGCTATTTTGATAATGGCGCTTTTTTACACAAAAGAGCTTTCGCTATTTTCATTTGGCATAGGGGGAATTTGCGTAGCGGTGCTTTTTGTTTTAAATTTACTAAATGTAAAAAACAAGGCGGTTTATCTCTTTGTCGGTATTATTTTTTGGACAGCAGTGCTAAAATCTGGCGTTCACGCCACACTTGCTGGTATTATAACTGCGTTTTTTATACCGCTAAAATTTAAAGACGATAAGCGTTCAATGCTAAAAAATATAGAGCACGATTTGCACGGCGTTGTGGCATTTATAGTGTTGCCGATTTTTGCCTTTGCAAATGCTGGAATTTCTTTAAGCGATGTTAGTATGGCTCATCTTTTTTCAGCAGTTCCGCTTGGAACAATGCTTGGGCTTTTTATTGGTAAGCAACTTGGAATTTTTGGATTTAGTTTTTTAGCTATCAAACTTGGGTTTGCAAAGATTCCAAAAGGTATAAATTTCGTGCAACTTTATGGGCTTTCAGCACTTTGTGGTATTGGTTTTACGATGAGTTTGTTTATAAACGGACTATCTTATGGTGATTCTGATATGTTTGCATATACTGATAGACTTGCTATATTGCTTGGCTCTGTTTGTAGTGGAATTTTGGGCTTTTTAGTGCTTAGATTTGCTCCACAAAGATGTGACATTTAGCCTTGAAGGCTACGAAGCAAGGCTATCTCATCAGTCCAAATGTTCTCATCTATCGTTTCTAACACAAGTGGTATATCGTGCGTATGCTCGTCGTTTACTATGCACTTAAACGCTTCAATCCCCAAATGTCCTTTGCCAAGACTTTCGTGGCGATCCTTTTTTGAGCCAAGCCCAAATTTTGTATCATTTAGGTGCATAGCTGATAAAAACTCATACCCTACAATGCTATCAAATTCGCCCATAGTCTTTTTATAAGCTCTTTGATCCCTTAAATCATATCCAGCTGCAAACGTGTGACAGGTATCAAGGCACACGCCAACTCTGCTTTTATCATCTATTAGGTCGATTAAAAATGCTAAGTGTTCAAATTTATAACCCAAATTTGAGCCTTGACCAGCCGTGTTTTCTATGACGAGTTTGACGTTTTGACTCTGTTTTATGGCGTTGTTCATACACTCAGCTATTAGTTTAAGGCAAGTTTTTTCATCTATTTGGTTTAGATGTGAGCCTGGGTGGAAATTTAAAAGAGAGAGTCCAAGCTGTTCTACACGTTTTATCTCATCCATAAATGCCTCAAACGACTGCTCTCGTTTTGCCTCATCATAATGCCCTAAATTTATTAGATAGCTGTCGTGAGGGAGTATGTGTCTTGAGTCTATTTTAGCTATTTGGCAGTTTTGTTTAAAATTTTGTATACTCTCTTGCGTGAGCGGTTTTGCACTCCACTGACGTTGATTTTTGACAAATAAAGCAAACGCATTCGCACCTATTTTTGCGGCATTTAGCGGTGCATTTTCTACTCCGCCACTAGCACTTACGTGGGCACCAAAGTATCTCATTGTAGCTCTTTTATTATGATTTTTATGCGGTTTTTTGTATCTATAAATTTTATCTGATTTTTGCAAAAACTATAAGTAATCGTGTCGTTTTTTAGGTTTTGAGTATATCCGCACTCCGTTTTTACCAGGTTTTTGCCACTATATATTGGCTTTGTTTTTATAATATCTTTAAAAATTTCATCATAATGCTCATCTAGGAAAAATTTTTGATTAAATTCACTTTTACTAAAACAGACACTATTTATGCAAATTTTATCTGCAATTTTTATATTTGCGGTATTGACTCCAGAGTTGTAAATTTGCAAATTTATGCTGTTTTTATACTCGTGCAAAAAGCCTATATCGTTTATCTTTATCATTGGCGAAAGTATTGTAACTTGATATGTTTTTGACTGTTGTGGTACATTTACCCCGCAACCCAAGATAGCTAAAAGTGAAAAAAGCGTTAAAAAAATATATCTCACGCATATCCTTAATAAATTTTTGCTAATTTTAGCGATTTTTTTTAAATTTTAACTGATTTAAATATATTTTAAGTATTTTTATATTAAAATCCCATTTCACTTTTGGAGTGAAAACCGCAGAGTGGCCCATTCGTCTAGCGGTTAGGACATCGCCCTTTCACGGCGGTAACACGAGTTCGAGTCTCGTATGGGTCACCACTTCTTCAATATGTTTTTAAATCCCTTTTTTATATTTTCTTTTAATATTTTTTACTTTATATGTTTGTGGCTGTTTTTATTTGTCTTATCGAAGTAAATGGTGGCCACGAGAGGACTTGAACCTCCGACCACTACCATGTCAAGGTAGTGCTCTACCAGCTGAGCTACGCGACCACTCAAGAAATCGCATTATATTAAAAAAATCTTTTTATAAGCTTAATTATTACGATTTATACCAAAAATACATAATAAAATATAAAAATTAATATTTTTATTTAAGCTACTTAGACTGCTTAAAAGCTGGTCGCGGATACAACTACGTCGAGCTAATCAACGCCATAGCAAACCGTGCACAAGATGCATATAAGCTAACGCTAAAATGCGGTGCAAAATATGTCCCTGAGATCACTCACGCTGGTGGGCATAGTGTTGCTAGAAGCTTACAAACTGCAAACGGAAGTGGCTCTGGAATCGTGCAACCGATGATTGAATACTTCCAAAACAACCTAAAAGGCGAGATTCGCACTAGGGCAAAATTTGATAGTTTTGTGCTTGATGAGAGTGGTGGAGTCATTGGTGTAAATATCAGAGAGGAGTATCGCTTTGATACAAAATCTTTAAATGACGACATATAAAACACCACTGGCACTCCAAAAACTATCAGGGCTAAAAAAGCTGTTGTTTTGGCTACTGGAGGCTTTTGCCGTGACGCGTTCTTTAGAAAAACCCAACACCCAACAATCAAAGATGACGTTGATAGCACAAACCACCCAGGTGCGACTGCTGGTGGCTTAGTTGAGGCTTTAAGGATTGGTGCTACGCCAGTTCAGCTAAGCTGGATACAATACGGACCTTGGGCGTGTGCCGATGAGAAGGGCTTTGGTGTTGGTTCTATGTTTAACGTAAATGCAAGTTTTAGATATGGAATTTCAGTCAATCCAAAAACTGGCAAACGCTATATGAATGAACTTGCCGACCGCAGGACTAGATCAGAAGCTATGTTTAAAGTCATCGGCGATGATCAAAACTACCCTATAAATTTCTGCGACTCTCAGGGTGTTGCGACACTTATGGATAGCCACTTTAAAAAACCACTAGAAAGTGGTGTGCTTAAAAAATTTGACACCATTGAGGATATGGCTGCACATTTTAAAATTCCGCTAGAGCCGCTAAAAGAGAGCATTAAAAAATACAACGAAGGCGTAAAAGCAGGTAAAGATGAGTTTGGCAAACCTATGGACACTGTGGCTGGTATAATGATAGAAAAACCGCCATTTTACGCGGTTCGTGGCACTCCAAAACTTCATCACACAATGGGTGGCGTGATGATAAACACAAAAGCACAAGTTATCGACGCTAAAACACACAAACCAATACCTGGGCTTTATGCAGCAGGTGAGGTTACTGGCGGTGTTCACGGAGCTAGTAGACTTGGCTCGGTCGCGATATCTGACTGCTTAGTCTTTGGTATGATAGCTGGCGAAAACATCTAAAATTTGTAAAAATCAATCTCGCAAGTGCTTTTAAATGAGTTTTGTTTTTGCGTCCTACGATAGCCAACACGGCTTATCTTGGTCGCAAAAACTGCAACAACATTTAAATTCATCTTGCGATATAGATTTTTGTCGTGTTTTTTGATATTTTAAGAAGT
This sequence comes from Campylobacter mucosalis, assembly GCF_013372205.1. NCBI lineage: Bacteria > Pseudomonadati > Campylobacterota > Epsilonproteobacteria > Campylobacterales > Campylobacteraceae > Campylobacter > Campylobacter mucosalis. The sequence goes on along the minus strand of NZ_CP053831.1, from coordinate 1,622,252 downwards.
TTGGAATTTTAAATCTACGATAGACTAAATGTCTTATCTTGATTTAAAATTCCTTCGCAACTTTAAAAATCATCTAAAAATACTTGCAAATTTGTTTCATTGATTTATTAAGGCAAACTATGAAATTTTTAAAACTAATTTTTTTGCTTTTTGCTTTGTGTTTAAGCTGTTTTTTAAACGCTGATGAGCTTAGGCAAAAGTATCCTATAAAGCCTCATCACGAAAGCTTGTCATTTGACTGCGTTACTTGCCACGAAGGTCAAGGCGATGACGCTTCTAAATTTAAAAGCATCGGCAATAAAGGCTGTTTAAGCTGTCATAAAACTAAGAAATTTATGGCAAAAAGGCTTGAGTTTATGGATACTTTAAAAGCAAATCCACACAACTCGGTTCACGATGGTCCTACGCTTTACTGCGATGAGTGCCATTTTGAGCATAAAAAATCAACAAATATGTGTGTTGAGTGCCATGAGCACGAAACTCCACAATGGATGAGGGTAACGCCGTGAAAAAGAAAATTGCAATACTAATATTTATTATAGGTGGTATTATAGGATTTTTTATGGTTTTACCAGTTCATTATGCCCTAGAAGAGACTAGTGGAGAGAAATTTTGTGTGGTATGTCACGAGATGGATCCGATGGTAATCTCATACACCAAGGATATTCATAGCGGTATAGGCAAAACTGGGGTTAGAGCAAAGTGTGTTGATTGTCACTTGCCACACGATAACCTAGCAAAATATGTCTATCAAAAGGCAAAAAATGGTGTGATAGAGGGCTATATACACTTCTTTGGAGAGCCAGAAAATATTGACTGGGTAAAAAATAGGAAAAATAACACCCACTATGTATTTGATAATGGTTGTACCAGCTGTCACGCTAATGTCTTAGATAACAAAGAGTTATCAGAACAAGCACAAAAAATGCACGCTCACTATGCAAAGCTTTTGGGTACAGATAAAGAGATAAAGTGCGTAAGCTGTCACAATAGCGTAGGACACGCAGGAGAGCTTAGAAATTATCTTGAGTACTGGAAGCCAACATATAAGATATATGAGAATAAAATGCTTGAGAAAAAGATAGAGCAAAAGCGTAAATACTTTGGCGATGAGTATACTCCAAGCAAGAGTGAGCAGGAGTTTATTAATAGCAAGGCCAATAAACCAGCTTCAACGCACTAACGTATGAAACGCATAGCTTTATTATCCAGCGATTTTGAGTTTGGTATCGGTCTTGGTGCCGAACTCTATCGTTTTAATTTTAGAATAAATCAGTTTAAAACAGAGGCAGAGATTAAATCTGATTTTGAGTCTGGAACGAGATATGACCTTTATATTTTTGATCTAAAGGCTAAAAATTTAAATCTAAATTTGGTTAAATTTTTAAGAGAAGCTCAAAATTTTACGCCAATTATGCTGATTTTAGATGAGAGTATTCCTGAAAATTTTAAGAGAATTTACTACGCAAGGGTTGATGGATTTATTATCCGTGAGTTTTGCTATGCAGAAATTTTGTTTCATATTTTTAAACTCACAAAGACGCTTTTGGGGTCAAAATTTGAGTTTAGAAACGGACTTGTTTTTGATAAAAACAGCCTTTGTATTACCTACGAAAACCAAAATATCTATCTTGGCAAAAAAGAGGGGCTTTTACTTGAGGCGTTAGCCAAAAATAGTCCGCACGTGGTTACGTTTGATGAGCTTGAGTATCACGTGTATCATAATGAGTCAGTTTCCCCAGATAGACTTCGCTCTCTTATTCGTGAGATAAGGGCAAAGCTCCCACTTGAGCTAATTACCACCGTTAGAGGCATAGGCTATAAAATAGAGTAGTTTGGTATGAAATTTGCTGAAATTTGATATGAGAAAAATTTTAGTGATATTTTTTACATTTGGCTTTTTATCCGCTTTGGAATTTGACTTTTTAAGAGCGGAACAATTTGATAGTGTTAGTGGCTTTCGCTCATACTCTTTTGTGGTTACAGATAAAAACAAAAATACTTCTAATGTCAGTAAATTTTTAGGGCTTAACGAAAATTTCATCGTAGTCTTAAAGCTAAGAGTTGTAAATTCTAAAAAAGAGTATTACCTGCAAGTCTATGATAAAAACGGCATAAAACAGCAAGAACTCTACGAAAGCTCAAGTGGAGTAGCTAAAATTTTAGAGTCGGCCTCCCGACTCTAAAATTTAACGTTTAACGGATAGATAAGGTCTTTCAGAGTGCATACTCATCTCGTTTTGCTCTCTAAATTTTATAAACTCATCTTCGTTTAGTTTTCTAATATTTGCTATCGTCATCTTAAGCGGAGTTATGCCTGATAGCGGATCTGGATCTGACGCGTTTGCAAGTTCGTTGCCGTCAGCTTCGCTATAATGGAATGTCGTAAATATCGTACCCTCTTTTAAGTCAGGATTTATACGTAATTTAGCTGCTATTTTGCCACGTTTATTCTCAACCAAGGCATAGCAACCCTCCTCTAGCTCACGCTCTCTTGCGATATCTGGACTTACCTCTATTAGCGCTCCCTCAACACCTGCACCATACTCAAGAGCAGGGCACTCTCTAGTCATAGTACCTGTGTGATAGTGGAATACTTTTCGTCCAGTTGTAAATAAACAAGGATAGACCTCATCAGGCGTTTCGCTAAGTGTGCCAGAGCCTACTGGATAGCTATCAGGTATGCCAAGTCTTGCTCTAAATTCATGCTCAGCGTCGGCACGTTTTTGCTTATCATCTACGTAAATGACTGGTGCAAATCTAAATTTCTTATCCTCTAGCATTGAGTTTTTGTCCGTATAAAGTACAGGCGTTCCAGGATGATCCTCGTCAGGGCAAGGCCAAGATATACCGCCTAGCTTTTCTAGTCTGTAATAGCTTATACCGCCAAAGAATTTTGGCATAAGCTCTCTAAGCTCGTTCCAAACTTGCTCTACGTTGCCAAAGTTAAAGCCATCAAGCCCCATTTTGTTTGCTATATTGCACACCACTTTCCAGTCAGGCTCGACGCCATTTACAGGTTCACTAGCTTTTCTGGTGCGTTGAACACGGCGAGAAGTGTTGATAAACGTTCCGTCCTTTTCTCCCCAACCAGCAGCAGGTAATACAACGTCTGCTTTTTGTGCACTCTCTGTTAAAAATAGATCTTGAACGATAAAACAGTCAAGATGATGCACAGCGTGAACGAAGTGCTCCGTCCAAGGATCGCTCATTACTGGATTTTCGCCAAAGACATATAGCAGTTTTAGCTCACCGCTATCCATTTTATCTGGTGCTTGAGTGAGTTTTATGCCTGGTTTTGGATTTAGCTCAAAGTGCCATACCTTTCTTGCTTGTTCTTGTGCATAAGTACTATTTACCGTTCCAGCTGGTATGACATTTGGCAAAGCCCCCATATCACAGGCGCCTTGAACGTTGTTTTGCCCACGAAGCGGATTTACTCCAGCACCTTTTTTACCTAAATTTCCAGTAATTAACGCTAAATTTGAAAGAGAGAATACATTTGACGTTCCGTCTGTAAATTGTGTTATTCCCATAGTGTAGCAAATGGCTGCAGTCCCAGCTTTTGCATACATTCTTGCAGCATTAGTGATAAGCTCTGCACTAACTCCAGTTTCACGCTCAAAACGCTCAGGCGTAAAGTCTTTAACGGCCTCTTTTACATACTCATAACCTTGCGTATAGTTTTTGATAAACTCATCATCTTGTAAATTTTCATTTATTATGACGTTTATCATAGTGTTTAGAGTTTTGATATTTGCACCGATTGGAATTTGAAGATATAAATCCGCCTTTTTTGCCATATCTGTGCGTTTTGGATCTATTACTATCATCTTAGCACCACGCTCTAGACCACGTTGCATTTGCATAGCGATTATCGGATGGCATTCGCTCGTGTTTGTGCCTATTAGTAAAAATACATCTGTATCTGTTGCAAACTCAACAAGATCATTTGTCATCGTTCCGTTTCCAAGTGTGTTAGCAAGACCTGCTACTGTTGGAGCGTGTCAAAGACGAGCACAGTGATCTACGTTGTTGCTACCTAATGCCCTAAAGAATTTTGAAAAGACATAGTTATCTTCGTTGTTTGATCTAGCCGAGCTAAATCCCATAATGGCGTCACTACCATACTTTTGAGTTATGGTTTTAAACTTATCTGCGACAAATTCGTAAGCCTCTTCAAAACTTACTTCGACAAGTTCGCCGTGTTTGTCATAAACACCGTTTTTCTTACGGATAAGTGGTTTTGTTAGCCGTTTTTTGGAATTTACAAATTCCCAGCCAAACATACCTTTTAAACAGAGTTGCCCATCATTTACGTGATGATTATCTGTAGGTTTGGCATCTACGATTTTGCCGTTTTTAACGACAAGATCGATACCGCAACCCGTCCCACAATAGGGGCAGGTAGTTTTTACGATACTCTCCATTGTCCTCTCCTTTAAAAATATATAGCCCATTATAACACTCAAAAGATAAATTTATTTTTAAAATTAATTAAAATATTTAAGAAATTATTAATAATATGCAAATTTTGCATATAGTAATATCCTAAATTTAGGGCTTTTATTATATAAAATATATCTAATAATATTAATAAATAAAATTATATAAATAATATTTACGGCTTTTTTACGTTATTTTTCATAAAATTGCATAGTTTTCTTAAGCCAAATATAATTAAATTTTACTATACTAAAAGCAGAAAATTTAAAGAGGAAAAATGGGTACTTCTAGGCTTGGGCTACCTGTAAATAACGCCCTTAAACTACTTGATCAAAAGTCGTCACTAAAACACGAGTTGTTTGCAAAATCGGCCGTTTTGTATACTCAAACTCCAAAGCTGGTGCTGTTAAAAACTGGCTCGGCAAAGCTCTGTTTTTTTGAAGATGGTGAAGAATTCATACTTTATAACATCCAAAAAGAGAATTTAACCATACTAGATGATACCTGTGCCATTGAGTTTTTAGAGGAGAGCGAGGTTTTTAGCGTCGGCATAGATGAGATGGATAAGCTTTTATCTGATAAGGGTTTTGCCCTAAATTTCACAGATTCGCTAATCTATATCATCATACTTCAAAGGCAGATTATCCGCTCGATACTCTTTGAGAGTGCAAAGGGTCGCATCGCAAATTTTTTAATCGAACTAGCAACCGAGCAGGATTTGGTGCAAAATGGCTATTATTACATATTTTTGCCATTTTCTCTTAAGGTGCTTTCATCTTTTGTAGGGCTTAAGCGTCAAAGTGCCTCGACGATTTTTAACGAGCTAATCAAAGATGACATCATAAGGCGGTTAAGTCCACACGAATTTTTAATAGTAAATTTTGAAAAGCTAAAGAGCTACACTAACTAAATTCAAAGCATTAACAGGCTAAAATACCTAAAATTTTAAAGGCATAGTATGAAAATCACACTTTTAAATCACACTCCGTTAAATATCTGCTCGCACGCTATTAGGACTTGTTGGCAGAGTTTTGAAAAGGGCGATAATGGCGGCGAAAAGGACATCGAGCTAATTGACAGGGTTGGTAATAAATTTAAACACGCTTCGACTTTGGAGCATTTGTATTACAACTTTTATATCCAGGGTATCTCTCGTGCTTTGCTTCAGGAGTTAGCTCGTCACAGGATAGCAAGTCTTAGCGTAAAATCCACTCGCTACACACTAAAAGAGCTAAAAAAAGAGCCAAAATTTGAGCTAAATGACTTTGAGAATGCAAGTAGATACATAGTACTTACAGGTAACGAACTTGTCGATAATGCAAGTATTAAAGCACTTGAAAATTTGCGTGAAATTCTAGCTACCACAACAACTAGCCTTGATATTGTCAAATTTTGTTTACCAGAGTGCTACAAGACCGAGCTTACGTGGAGCATAAATGCTAGAAGTTTACAAAATTTTCTCTCTCTTCGCTCAAACAAATCAGCTCTTTGGGAGATTAGAAATTTAGCAAATGAGCTTTATAACGCCTTGCCAGATGAGCATAAGTTTATATTTGAAAATTGTATAAAAGATGAAAAATTAAGCGAGTAAGTTGTGCTAAAAATCAAAAAGCGAGGTTTTTGGCGTGAAAATTTTTGGATACTCTTTAAAATCGTCAAATTCATCGCAAATTACACCACTATCGCCCCAGCCGTGAAAATAAAGCGACGTACCACTTTTATGGCACTGGCTTAAAATTTCACGCACCCAAATTGGATTAATTTTTCTAGCTCTAGCACCACTCTCAGCGCCAACACAAGCCCAGCTAATACCACTTAAATCAATGCCTTTAACGCTAGAAAGTAGCGGTTCAAACGAAATCCACCTAACAAATGCGTCTAAATTTTTAAGTATTTCAAGCCTACTAACAAAAAACTCACTCTCAATCGTAACGCCAAGCCATAAATTCTTTGGAATTTGGTGGTTTTTAAAATATTTAGCCATTATTTTTGGGCGTTTTGTTAGCATTTGATATTGATGATTTGGGGTTTTAGCGATGATTTTTAAAATTTCATTTAAAAAATCAAAGGGCATATTTTCGTGAAAAATGTCACTCATAGAATTTACAAAAAATAGCGTTGGTTTTTTAGTTTTTAACGGGATTTTTAGGCGTTCGGGCAGAATTTTAAACAAAAAGCCATCTTTATAAGTGGCGTTACCTTGTTTTTGTAAATAAGTTGCGATATTTTGGGCGTAGCAGTTTAGGCAGCCCGGGCTCACCTTAGAACAGCCAATGCTTGGGTTCCAAGATGAGCGGGCGAAATTTTGCATTAACCGACTTGTTTTGACATTCTCTTGCGTTGCGTCGGATCAAGATAGCGTTTTCTAACGCGAATATTTATAGGCGTAACCTCAACAAGCTCATCGTCTTCAATCCACTCTAACGCTCTTTCTAAATTTAGCTTTCTTGGTGGCACGAGTTTAATAGCATCATCACTTCCACTAGCACGGACGTTTGTTAAGTTTTTGCCTTTTATAGGATTTACATCAAGGTCGTTTGGACGGCTGTGCTCTCCGATAATCATACCTACATAGACCTTTGTTTGCGGATCAATAAACAGCACGCCACGATCTTGCAGGTTAAATAGCGAGTAAGCAAGTGCAACGCCGTTTTCCATACTGCAAAGTGAGCCGTTTGTGCGGTGCTCTACGCTACCGCTTAGTGGGCGAAATTCTAAAAAGCTGTGGTTCATCACGCCCTCGCCCTTTGTGTCGGTTAAAAACTGGCTTCTAAATCCGATAAGTCCGCGTGCAGGGATTTCAAACTCAATCCTAGTTTGTCCGTCGCCAGTTGGATTCATGCTTACCATCTCAGCCTTTCTCTTGCCAAGTTTTTCAATAACCGTGCCGGTGCAATCATCTGGTGCGTCAATGACAAGAAGTTCAAAAGGCTCACATCTAACGCCGTCAATCTCTTTAACGATAACCTCAGGTCGTCCAAGTAAAAACTCATAACCCTCTCTACGCATATTTTCAGCCAGAATCGTAATTTGTAACTCCCCACGGCCACTTACTTTAAATTTGCCCTCGCCGATATTTTCATAACGCATTGCTATATTTGTCTTCATCTCGTTTGCAAGGCGTTCATCAATCTTATTTGAAGTTACGTGTTTGCCCTCAGTTCCTGCTAGTGGGCCGTCATTTACGCTAAATACAACGCTTAAAGTCGGCTCTTCAATGTGAAGCGGATCAAGTGGCATAGGGTTGTTTGGATCTACCACGCTATCGCCAACATCAAGTGCCTCAAATCCAGCAATTGCCACGATATCGCCAGTGCCTGCCTCGTTTATGTCGGCACGCTCAAGTCCCATAAAGCCGATTAGTTTTGAAATTCTACCAGTTGTTTTTGAGCCATCAGCTTTGGCTAGGGTTACATTTTGATTTTTTGAAATTTTGCCGTTAAAAATTCTAGCAATGCCGATTTTGCCGACATAGTTATCATAATCAAGCGTGAAAACTTGAAGTTGAAGCGGATTTTCATCACTACCACTTGGGCGTGGGACGTGGGCTAAAATGGTTTCAAAAAGTGGCTGTAAATTCACATTTTCATCTTCTAAATTTAGCTTAGCGTAGCCATTTTTGGCAGCTGCATAGACGACTGGGAATTCTAGCTGTTCATCACTTGCGTCAAGTGCGACAAATAGGTCAAAAATTTCATTTATCACGCGTTCTGGATCACCTGCTGGTTTATCAATCTTATTTACGACAACGATAGGGCGAAGTCCCAGACTTAATGCCTTTTTTACGACGAATTTTGTTTGAGGCATAACGCCCTCTTGTGCATCAACAAGTAGCAAAACGCCATCAACCATTTTAAGTACACGCTCAACCTCTCCACCAAAATCGGCGTGTCCTGGCGTGTCAATAATGTTTATCTTTGTATCCTTGTAGCGAATTGCCGTATTTTTTGAAAGGATTGTAATGCCACGCTCACGCTCAATGTCATTGCTATCCATCACTCTTTCGCCAACACTTTGGTGTTCGTTAAATGTGCCTGATTGTTTTAAAAGCTCATCAACTAATGTAGTCTTTCCGTGATCAACGTGTGCGATAACGGCAATATTTCGTATATTTTCCAAAATTTATCCCTTGTTTTTAGTAAGGGGGAGATTATAGCTAAAAATTTCTTACATAAATTTAAGAGCAATTTTGGAACAAATATTGCTTTAAGTCGGTAGTTTAAATTTAAAAAGGGCAAAAATGCAAACTTTTAATAAGACAAATAGCGCATTTGAAGTGCTTAGCTCACCTGCTAAAAAGCCGTCATCTGGCTCAAAAAAAGAGAATAAAGATGATTTTTTAAATATGGTATTAAACGCGGCTGCAAGTCGTGCTAAACAGAGCGAGAGCATAAGCGAAAAGGATGTTAAACAGATAGCAAAATCCGTAAGTATGCAAAATGAAAATTTGGCAAAAACGGAGCAAGAAGCAATCGCCAAAGTGGCTTCTGATATCGCTACAAAGCTTGATGATACAACTAAAAATGAGCTTTATGAAAATGCAAATTTTATGCAACTTTTGCAAGTGCTTGAAATTTTAAATGGTGGCGAACAGATAAGTAAATATCCAAATTTTAGCGATAAAATAGCAAATTTCTTAAGTAACGCACAAAACGTAGCAGAGCTTAGCGAGGTTAAGAGCGTTAGTGAGCTTTTAGATTTAGCTAAGAAATTTGACTTAGGCTTAGAAAAAATCACAATTAGCGAAACGGACGCCAAAAATTTAAACGAAATGTTTAAAAATTTGGGTAAAAATGAGTTTTTTACGCCAGTTTTACCGCCACAACCAAAGCTTATGAGTGATTTTAAAAAGGATATAGAGCAAAACTTAAGCCAAACAGATGAGCCTAAAACTCCAAAATTAAACGACCTTTTAAAAGAGGTAGTTGCGCCTACTAACATCACAAAAAATAGCGAGGCAAAACCGCAAATTTTAGCTCAACCAACGCCTGAAGTCATAAAAGAGATCGTAAAAAACGAGACCGAGCAAACTATGCCTTTAGATGACGCAAAGGTAGATGACGCCGACGCAATGCTAAAAGAAACTACAACCCAAGAGATAAAACAACCAAAAAAGGTCACGCTAGAAAATTTACTCTATCCAGAAAGGGCTAAAGATAGCAGCGAAGCAATGCAAACTACAAATGAGGGCGTTAGTGTTGAGAGTGATTTAAATTCTATGGTGAGAGATATTGCCAAAAACGCACAATCTCAAATACAAAACCGCATAGTTGTTAAAGAAACCTTAACAAACTTTTCACAGAATTTAGCCGAGCAGGTGGCAAACTATAAGGCTCCATTTACCAGAGTTCATATTGCGTTAAATCCGCTAAATTTAGGCGAAGTTGAAGTGACGATGATAAATCGTGGCAACAACCTACATCTAAATTTTAACTCAAATACAAACACTATGAACTTGTTTTTGCAAAACCAAGCCGAGTTTAAAAACAGCCTTGTAAATATGGGATTTACCGAGCTTGAGATGAACTTTTCAGATCAAAACCAAAAACAGCAAGAGCAGGGCAAAAGGCTATATAAAAATTTATCCAACTCTCAAAGTGACTCGCTAGATACTGAAATTTCAGCCACTACGCTAGAGCTGGTGATACCAAGATACGCATAAAATAAAAGGAGAAAAAATGGCAAGTGTTTCAGATACTACTCAAAAATTTACAGCCGATAAGATAGCCGATCAAAAGGCGGCGGCAAAAGCCTCAAGGGCGCAAGGCACAAACCCAAACGCAGAGCTTGATAAAGACGCGTTTATGAAGCTTTTACTAACCGAGCTTCAGTATCAAGACCCAACAAATCCTATGGATACTGAAAAAATGCTAACTCAAACAAGTCAGTTAGCAACTCTTGAAATGCAAGGGAACACAAACTCAGCTATGAAAGAGCTAGTAAGTCAACTAAAGTCAAACTCAAGTATGTACGCACTCTCATCACTTGGTAAGATGGCAAATATTGGCGACAGCGTGAATCTTAGTGAAGAAAACAAAGAGATAGAAATACCGTTATATTTTCCAAATAGTGCAGTAAGAGGCGTAGTGGAGATAAAAGACAGCACTTCAAAAGTTGTAAGAACTATAGGCTTAGAAAATATGCCAGCTGGTGTTCAAAAGCTAAAGTGGGATGGTCTAAAAAATGATGGTACAAGAGCAAATGCAGCAAGCTACACTGTAGGTGTAAGATACATAGATAATAGCGGTGCTTCTCATACTACAGCTTATGGAAACTATCCAGTTGAAGCTGTAAAATTTGTAGATGGAAAAGCACAAGTAAAGATAGCTGGAGAGTACAAACCGGTAGATAATATAAAAGAATTTTATGATACTCCTGCTAAACAGGCTTATGTACAAACTCCAACACCAAAAGAAGCACCATCGGCACCCGTAGTACCAAGTACAAAACCTTCAAGTAGTGAAGATGCCTACTCAGACGCAGCAGAAGCTGAGTATAATAGACTTTTAAATAGAGGATAAGAAAAAACTATGATAAGAGGTTTTTATAATGGAGTTTCGGGCATAAAAACCCAAAGCTTTGGTATGGACGTTTGGGCAAACAATATCTCAAATATAAATAATGCTGGTTTTAGAGCCTCTACGCCTGAATTTAAAAGCATTTTTTATCAAAGTATGGTCTCAGCTGGAAACAATCCAACAACCGATCAAGTGGGGCTTGGCTCTGTAAAACAGACGACTGCGTTAAAGATGACTGACGGAAGCTATCAAAATACGGATAATAAATTTGACTTTGCCATACACGGAGACGGCTTTTTTGGCGTGAAGGATCGCTATGGACAGACATATTATACAAGGGCTGGAAATTTTGATGTTGATTCGGCTGGAAATTTGGTCGATATGTCAGGAAATTTTGTCCAAGGCACGATAAAGCCAATCACTCCTACAACGCCAAGTGATAGAGCATTGTCGCTTTATGGCAAAACCAGTAGTGGCACGTCACAGGCTTATACTATAAACGATTTAAGCCCACTAAAGCTAGGCAGTGAGAGCTCACAGCAAAATATAGTTTTACCAAATTTCTTATATCAAAGCGTCAGTCCAACCACAAAGGTAAAAATCAGTGGAAATTTAGACTCAACTAGAAAAAATGAAACTCAAATAATAAACATAACAGATCCTAGCTTTACAAGCACGATAGACGTTACAAAAAAGACGATCTCACTTAGCGGAAATGTTTTAAATGATCCAAGCGTTTTAAATTTAAGCAAGAGTGATACTTTGGTAGTTAGAATCGAAGACGGCACTGGAAAATTTAGCGAAGCAAACGCACAGGTAAATGATGACGGAAGTTGGCAGATAAATGACTATCCTATAACCTATATGGATACTGATTCTATCACAACCAAAACCACTCTAACCACAACTCAAGAGGTGCCAAACACCCAAAAGCTATCAACTGAAATTTTTACCCCAAATGGCAAACAGATACTAAGCGTAAATTTCACAAAACATATCCCACAAACAAAGGATACAACGACTTGGGACGCTATAGCTACGATAACTGACAAGGATGGAAATGTCGTTGATACTCAAAATGGAACTTTGGTTTTTGACTCTCACGCGCAACTGCTTAGCAACACACTGCAAAACGTAGGTGGCGTAGCACTTGAATTTGGCTCAGATACAGGAACAGACGTTTATAATGGACTTAGAAGCTCTGCTACAAAAGCCGATACACAGGCAAAAGTAGATGGATATGATGAGGGGATACTAAAAAGCTACGAGCTAGACTCATCATCAACCATTGTCGCTTATATGTCAAATGGAAATACCTTTGATGTCGCAAAACTAGCACTCTACCACTTTCAAAATGATCAAGGCTTATCAAAAATCGGAGATAATCTTTTTACAAAAACCCCAAATTCTGGTGAACCATTTTTTTATAAAGATAAAAATGGCGATGTCGTTTATGGTGCTGTCGTGGCTTCTAGAAAGCTTGAGATGAGCAACGTCGATTTAGGCACTGCATTAACCGAAGTCATCGTCACACAAAAGGCTTATGACGCTAGTGCAAAGTCTATAACTACAAGCGATGAAATGCTACAAACTGCTATTCAAATGAAAAAATAGCCACAAATTACGGCACTTTAACTCTTATAATTAATTTTAGTGCTATAATTTTGGCTTTATTTTAAATTTTGGAGATTATCGTGGGTTTTAAGGGCGATATTACGGGCGGTTTGACTGCTGGTATCATAGCTTTGCCTTTGGCACTGGCGTTTGGTATAGCAAGCGGACTTGGAGCTAGTGCCGGTGTATGGGGTGCGATAGTTCTTGGGTTTTTTGCTGCTGTTTTTGGTGGCACAAAGATGCAAATTTCAGGACCCACTGGTCCTATGACTGTTGTTAGTGCGGCGATTGTATTTAAATTTGCAGGAGATACTAGCTCGGTAATGGCTGTGTTTGCTTTGGCTGGGCTGTTTCAAATTTTATTTGGAATTTTGCGTCTTGGAAAATTTATAAAATTTATCCCATATTCTGTGGTGTCTGGATTTATGAACGGCATTGGTGTGATTATTATCTTACTTCAGATAAATCCACTTTTAGGGCTTAAGGGGGTAGATAGCACGATAATGGCTATAAAAACTCTGCCTGAAAGCATTTTAAATTTTAACCAAAATGCCGTTATTTTAGGCTTTTTAACAATAGTGATATTATATCTAAGCCCAAAACGACTATCATCGCTCGTGCCCACACCACTTCTTGCACTACTTATTATTACGCCGATATGTTTTTTGTTTAAGATAGATGTAGCTACTATCGGTGCTATACCGACTGGTTTTGCTCAGTTTGTTATGCCTAAATTTGATTTAGTAAACCTAAACTCAATCGTGACATACGCGTTTATTTTGGCTGTGCTTGGCACTATAGACTCGCTTTTGACATCTATCGTTGCTGACTCGATTACAAAGACAAAACACTCATCAAATCAAGAGCTCATCGGTCAAGGCATCGGAAACACCTTAGTAGGCTTTGTAGGGGGCATACCTGGTGCTGGTGCTACTATGAGAACAGTTGCAAATATAAAAGCAGGAGGCACTGGTAGGCTCTCTGGTATGACGCACTCGCTGTTTTTGTTGCTTGCGGTATTGATCTTTGCACCAATTATATCGTATGTCCCACTTGCGGTTTTGGCGGGAATTTTAATAAAAGTTGGTTTTGATATACTTGATTATCGTTTGCTTAGAAGGATTAAATTTATCCCTAAAAAAGACATTTGTGTGATGATTGTTGTGTTTTTGCTAACTGTTTTTGTTGATCTGATTTTTGCGGTTGGCGTTGGCGTTGTTCTTGCTTGGTTTTTATATTTTATTCGCGTTTCAAAGGAAAAAAAGAGATTTGACATTAAAATTTTAGACAAAGATGATGCTAAATTTGTTCAGATTATCGGACCTATGTTTTTTGCAAATAGCTCAAAAATCGTCCAAAATTTAACGCCAAATAAAAATCATAAACAGCTTACTATCGACTGCTCGAAGGCGACTTTTATGGATATTACCTTTGTTTATGCTTTGGAGGATTTTATTGGAAGTGTGGATAAAAATAATACAAAAGTAGATGTTATAATTGATGATGAAATTTTCTCAGGACGTGCTATTAACGAGCTAAAACATCTGCTAAGAGATAATATATCAACAAAAGAGAACATACTAAACGATACAGAGATAAAACTCGAATATGATTAAAAACAAGCCCCTTTGGGGGGAGATAGGGGCTATGTTACAAAAAGGAGGTTTTTCTTGTTGGACATCGGAATGATACTACTTTAATATAAATTTAAATCCAACTTATTATTAATAAAAAATAAAGATGTTGAAAATTTTTATTTAAATTTTTCTTAATAAAATAAAAAATAATACTAAAAATTTTTTGACGTTATTTTTACCCAAGCTTTTTTAATTCTCATTTTGTTATAATCATAAAAAATCAAATAAGGATTAAAATGCTAACACATATCGATGAGAAAAATCGTCCAAAAATGGTCGATGTAAGCCCAAAAGATGACACTTTGCGTATCGCTACTGCAAGTGGCGTGATAACGATGAGCAAAGAGGCATTTAGTGCCGTTAAAGAAAATACTGGCAAAAAAGGTCCAGTTTTGCAAACCGCAGTGGTTGCTGCGATAATGGGCTCTAAAAAAACAAGTGAGCTAATACCGATGTGCCACCCGCTAAATATACTAGGCGTGGATTGTGACATAGAGGAGTTGGCTGATAAATTTGCATTTAAATTATACGTAAGTGTAAAAATCAAGGGCAAAACCGGCGTTGAGATGGAGGCATTAACGGGCGTTAGCGTGGGACTTTTAACTATTTATGATATGATAAAAGCTATTGATAAAAGTATGGTGATAAGCGATATCACGCTTGAGAGCAAAAGTGGAGGTAAAAGTGGCGAATATATTCGATCTAAATGATAAAAAACCAGACATAAAATACCCCATATTTTGGGAGTATAAAGTCATACTTGACTCTAAAGATGATATAAATTTGATCGTAAAAAGCATAGTTGGCGATAGGGAGCATAAAGTAGAGTTTTCAAATTTCAGCAAAGACAAAAAATATGCAAGTTACAGCGTAAATGTGTTTGTTTTGGGCGACGAGGAGAGGCTTGAGATATTTTCGGCACTAAAACATAGTGCAAAGTATGTTTTATGAGGATTTGTTATGGTAGATAAAAGGGCGATAAGAGATGAAATTTTAGGCTTAAAAAGCCTTGATAAAGATGAGTTTAGGGCAAATTTAGCGGCTAAAATGCAAGAAATTTTAAACGAGCTTATCAAAGCTAACAAAGATGATTTGCAAAATCTAAGCGACGCGATGAGTGCGATAAATGAGGCGTTAGTCGGAGAAAAGCAAAGAGAGCTTTATAGGCTGATTGATAAAGCTGATGAGATAGCTAAGGCTATAAATTTAAAACAAAACGAGATAAAATCTGAGCTAAAGATGTCCTTTGAAACAGCTGAACAGGTCGTCCAAGATAGCGAGCTTTTGCAAAAAGAGTATTTTTTAGGACTTTTAAATAGTGCGATAATGCGTGAAACTAGGCTTTTTGACATACTAAAAGAGATCTCGCAAAACGCCTTTTTAACCACTCTTGAGCGTGGCACAAACGTTGAGCAGACCGCTTGTGAGATAGCAAAAAGCATAAGCTTTAACACGATAAATGACGGTGAATTTAGCAGCGAAAGAATACTTGAAATTTCAAAAACGATAATACTCTCATCAATCGAGGTTGCAAATGAGAGCCACGCTTACGCAAAAGAGCTAGTTAGTGGTGCAATAATGGGCTCAAAAGAGGGCATATCAAATGCTATAGAAATTTTAAAAAATAATGCAAAATTTGCACCAAGTGAGATTGGCATTGCAAAGAGTATAAAAGAGCTAAAAAACATCGATGAAGGCTTTATATCGGTGCTAAAAGAGATAGGCGCTAGTAGTGAAGAGCCAAGTAGAAGCGTCATTGAAAATTTGCTAGATAATAGCTTAGATACTGGTATGGCAAAGCTAAAACGAATGAGCGAAGTTGCAAGTGCTACGCTATTTGAGCGACTTGAAGAGATGAAGCAAAACGAAAAGGTAGACGCATTTTTAAGCGTTGCTACTCAGCGACTAGAGCACTTAAAGAGCGAACTTAGTGGCAAGGTCGATGTGAATGAGAAATTTGAGAGTATAAAGCAAGAAATAAGCGAGTTTGAGAAGAAGACAAATGAAAAAATAGAACAACTAAAACACGCTCAAATCACAAAAGAAGCCAAGAAAATTGGCGATAGAGCTTACAGAGCTGCAAAAGATTTTATAGCAAATTTAAAGGATAAAAATGAGAAGTGACATCATAAAAAAGGGCTACACACGCACACCGCATCGCTCGCTTTTAAGGGCGACTGGGCTAAGCGACGCTGACTTTGATAAGCCATTTATCGGCATTGCAAATAGTTTTATTGAGATTATCCCCGGGCATTTTTTCTTAAATAAATACGCTGAAATTTTAAAAGATGAGATCCGTAAAAATGGCTGTGTGCCGTTTGAGTTTAACGCCATTGGCGTTGATGATGGCATTGCGATGGGGCACGGCGGTATGCTTTACTCTCTGCCAAGTCGCGAGATTATTGCAAATTCTATTGAAACCGTGATGAACGCACACGCACTTGACGCACTCGTTTGTATGCCAAACTGCGATAAAATCGTACCCGGTATGATAATGGGTGCTTTGCGTGTTAATGTGCCGACCATATTTGTAAGTGGGGGTCCGATGAAAAAGGGCTACACCGACAAGGGCGAGCCGATCGATTTAGCCACGGCGTTTGAGGCGGTTGGCAAATTTGAAAATAAGCAAATCAGCGAACGTGAGCTAAAAAACATAGAGTGTAACGCCTGTCCAAGTGGCGGTAGTTGTTCTGGCATGTTTACTGCAAATTCAATGAATACGCTTTGTGAGGCTATGGGTATAGCGCTTAGTGGCAACGGCACTATTTTAGCACTCACACCTGAGCGTGAAGAGCTAGTGCGTCGCGCTGGGCGTAGGATTTGTGAAATCGCACTTGATGAGCGGTTTAAAATTCGCAACATCTTAAACGCTGACGCGGTGCAAAACGCACTTGTTGTTGATATGGCAATGGGTGGTAGCTCAAACACCGTGCTTCATATGTTAGCCATTGCACGTGAAGCTGGGGTAAATTTGCAAGTTGGCGATCTAAATAAAATCAGCCAAAACATCGCTCACATCGCTAAAATCAGCCCAAGTCTGCCAAATGTACATATGGAGGACGTTGGCAGAGCCGGTGGTATGAATGCCGTGATAAAAGAGATTTCACGCCGTGATAATGGGCTTTTAAGACTAGATAATTTAACAATTAGTGGCGAAAATTTGGGCGAGCGCGTAGGAGCTAGCCAGATAAAAGATGAAAGCATTATTCATAAGGTAGAAAATGCTTACTCAAAGGTCGGCGGACTTGCGATTTTGTTTGGCAATCTAGCCGAGCAAGGGTGTGTTATAAAAACAGCTGGGATTGTCGGAGAGCGAAAATTTAGGGGCAAAGCGGTTTGCTTTAATAGCCAAGATGAGGCGATAGCTGGAATTTCAGGTGGCAAGGTTGCAAAGGGCGACGTGGTCGTAATCCGCTACGAAGGACCACGTGGGGGTCCTGGTATGCAAGAGATGTTAAGCCCGACATCGCTAATAATGGGCAAGGGGCTTGGTGCGGACGTAGCGTTAATCACGGACGGACGCTTCTCAGGTGCAACAAGGGGGCTAAGCATCGGACACGTAAGCCCAGAAGCGGCTGAGGGCGGTATGATAGGACTTTTAAAGGATGGCGATATAATTGAGATTGACGTGGATAGCTACTCAATAAACGTGCTTTTGAGTGATGATGAAATTTCACGCCGAAAAGCTGAGTTTAAACCACTTGATAAGCCGTTAAATTCTCGTTGGCTACGCCAATACCGAAAGCTCGTGACAAATGCAAGCAATGGAGCGATTTTGGAGGCGTAATGTTTGAATGTGATTTGGGTTTTAAAGATTTAGACGAAGTAGAAAATGAACTACAAACGCTTGAAAATATAAATTTTGACACTATTTTAAAGTGTTCAAAAATGCTTAATGAGCTTGATGATAGACATTCTACGTATGTTGAAAAATTTAAACTCCAAACACTAAAACAAAAGTATCAAAAACTAAAAAGTGCGGATAAAATTTATAAAGAAATTAAAAAAGATCTAAATAGTGCCGACACAAGGTATTTGAGTCAAAAATCAAAAGAAAATCTTATAGATTTTCAGAATTTGCTAGCCAATTTGGGTAAATTTTTGATTTTTGATATTCAAAATTCATTAAAGCTAAGAAAAGTAAATTTGCAAAAATTAAAAGATATTTTAACCTCTCAAAAAGAAATTATATACAAGCATATTGCTTCAAAAGATAGCGATGAGCGTAAAATTTTATATAAGCAGTTTTTAAAAAATGAGAGTGAATTACACAAAATATACGGCAAACTCAGCTCAAATTTTTTAGAATATTACAATATTGATCCAATTAAACACACTGTAAAATCTATTCTTGACGATTCTTTTCGAGCTGTAAATGCAATTAAAACAAATCCTAAAACGACTTTTTGGTTTTGTGTGTTTTTTGGTGCGTGCTTTTGTGTTCCATATTTTATAAATATCAGTCAAGTCCCACAGACAAATTTAAATGATATAATTTATTTGCTCTTTGGTGTTAGTATTTTGGCATTTTTATATATTGGATATACAATTGTTTTTTTAATGGCTTATGGCTATGCTATCTTTAAAAATAATACAGAAAATAAAATTATAAGTTTCATATTTTGGATTATGCAAATTTGTATGTTAGTTATTTGTGCTTTGCCATTTGCTTACGATTTTGAAAAGCTAAAATGGATTTGCGACATTATATTAGAAAACTTTAATTGGACTATATGTATATACATTTTATTATTTGCCATATATTTTGGTTTTGGTATTTATAAAAACAAAGCGTATAAAGATTACATAAATTTGTCTATTTTAATATTGGCTTTATGTTTTGATCTTATTTTCATATCATTTGTATATGCTAGATATCAAGATATCAACTTTTTATTTTTACTATTAACATTTTTTCTTTTGATTTTTATTAAAGTAATTGCCTGTTTAAAGACATTTGAATATAAGTACATTTTTTTGTTCTCTGTATTTGTGGGTTTTGCAATGATGCCAGTTCTTAGTTCCGACTTTGTAAGAATAATAAAACTCGCCAACTACAAAGACAGCTTCACTATAAAAAATGAATTTATTGGTAAAGAAATTTTAGAAAAAATCCCAGTTTGTTTTAACGACTACAACGCAACTTGCATAGATAAAACAACAAGCGATGAGAATAAAACTACGATAAATAATCTTTTGGTTAAAGTAAAATTTGATGATAGATACTATTTTAAAGCACATATACCAAAAGATGAAAATTTAACTGATATATCGCAAAAAGAAAATGGCGAATTTAAAATTAAAAAAGATAATATTTTAAATTAAAAAGGCGATTAAAAAAGCAATATTTCAAGCAAAAAATTATAAAATTTGCGCCAATTTCATACAACGAGGAGATAAAATGGGTTTTAGGCAAAAAATTATATTTTCGGTGTCGATTTTATCGATTTTAATCGTTGGCATTTTGGTTGCCGTGACATATAACGGCACGAAAAATATTATCGTTAAGGTAGCAGAAGATAGCGCTTTGGTACTCGCTAGGCAGGTTAGTGGCAAGGTTGGAATTTGGTATGATAGCAAAAGTTCGATAGTGGACGGAGCCAAAACTATGCTAAGCGAACACAACAGGGAGCAAAACATAAATTCCATTAAAGCCATAACCAGTCAGGGCAAATTTATAGCCACTTTTTATGGATTGGAAAATGGCGACGTTGCTTTTAGCGATGACTGGGTGCCAGATAGCGATTACAAGGCTGATACTAGGGATTGGTACATAAAAGCAAAGTCTAAAAATAGCGTCATTACCACCGATTTTTACACCGATAAGGCAACAGGACAAGCCGTCACTACGTTTGCTGCGCCGATAGTAAAGGACGGCAAATTTATAGGAGTTATGGGAGCTGACGTATCGTTTGGCGAGGTTGTTGATATGTTTAATGGCGATGATTTGAAAAATGCCAACGGATATTTTGTTCTGATCACTAAAGACGGCACCTGCTTATATCATCCAAACAAGGATATGATAGGCAAAAATATAGCCGATCTTGACTCAACTTTAAGGGCTATCGCAAGCGAGATTGATAGGAACAAAAACGGGGTTTATTACTACAAATTTAACCAAGAGGACAAGCTTTTATCCTACTCTGCCATATCAGATACTGGTTTAAGTGTATTGTTTGCGCTAAGGCTTGATGACGCTTTGGCGTTAAATGCACAAAATGCCAAATTTAGCCTAGCTATCGGTGCTGTTACAGCGATTGTGGCGATTGTTTTGGTTTGGTTGTTGCTTAAAATTTTATTCCGCCCGATTGTGAGATTGGTGGAGCTTTCAGGGGATTTAGCCGTTGGTGAGGGCGATCTTACTAAGCGTTTAAATTTCAACTCAAAAGATGAGATCGGCAAGATAAGCTCAAACATGAACACCTTTATAGAAAAGATAAGGGTTCTCATAAACGAAGCAAAAGACAGTAGCAGCGAGAACGCTTCGTTATCTGAGGAGCTTAGCTCTACCTCAAGAGAGATAACCTCTAGGGTTGAGGATGAGTTTAGGATTATTAAGGGTATTATGGACGATACCTTAGTCGTTACAACCTCTAGCGAAAGCTCAAATGAAAAAACCCAAGAGGCGCTTAAAGATCTTGTCGCCGTGGGAGATACACTAAAAAATACAAAAAATAATCTTGCAAAAACGGTTACAAACGTAGATCAAGTCGCGCAAACCGAGCAGGAGTTATCTAATCGCCTTAGAAATTTAGTCCAAAACACAGATGACGTCAAGGCTGTTTTGCAAGTCATAAACGATATAGCTGATCAGACAAATTTACTCGCTCTTAACGCCGCCATTGAAGCGGCTCGTGCAGGGGAGCACGGACGCGGATTTGCCGTTGTCGCAGATGAGGTAAGGCAACTTGCTGAGAAGACATCAAAGTCGCTAATAGAGATAAACAACACGATAAATTTGATAATCCAATCAGTAAATGACGCCTCAACTATGATGAATGAAAACTCAAAATTTGTATCGGATGTGGCTAGTGACTCAAACAACTCTCAGGCTGAGATAGAAGAAACCGCAAGGCTTCTTGAGGATGCCATTAGCAAGACAAATTTGGCCTCACAAGAGGTTAAGCAAATGGCTATGAGCATTGGAAAAACGATGCAGGACTTTACTAAAGTAAATCAACTATCATCTGAAAATACAAGAAGTGTTGAGGAGATATCAAAGGCTTCTGATATGCTAAATAAGCAAGTAGAGAGCCTAAATATGAAGTTAAATCAGTTTAAAAGCTAAAATTTGCCTACAAAAGTAGGCAAATTTATCTCACTCCGACGATGATATTTGTCGCTTTTATTATCGCTGTTGCTTTATCTCCAGCTTTTAAGGCTAGTTTTTTAGCTGACTCTTTTGTGATGATAGCACCGATCTCATCGCCATTTGCGTCTATGATAACTTCTGAATTTACAGAGCCGTCAACTACTGATTTTACAACGCCTTTTATCTGGTTTGTAGCAGATAGCTTTAGTGACTCATCGCAACTTACGATCACGCTTGAGGCTTTAAATAAAAATACCGCTTCAAGTCCAGCTTTTAGCCCAAGATTTTTCTCGCTATCTGTTGTAACGGTTGCCTTTAAAATTTCGCCACCCTTTAGTTTTGCTGTAACTAGCGAATTTACCGCACCTGTTTTTACCTCTGTGATTGCTACGTTTAGCTGATTTCTAGCAGATATTGCCATTCTTATCCTTTTTAAAAATTTCGGAAAATTGTATATGGCATTTTTAAATAAATTTTAAATTCAAAAATAGCCAAAGATATATAATAACACCCTAAAAACAATATATTTTTATCTATTTTGTCGCAACCAAAGCAATAATAAGGTATATATAAAAAATAATAAAAAATGAAAATTTTTTAGTTTTTTACCTATAAATTTTCTTTAAATTTTTAATATTTGCACAAGAATTTAAAAGCAACATATCAGCGACAACCAGCCTAATCATCGCTGTTGTCACAACACTGCCACGTATACCTATGCAAGGATCGTGTCTGCCTCGTAGCTCAAAATCCACGCACTCGCTGTTTAAATTTTGCGTTTTTTGTGACTTAAAAATCGATGGAGTCGGTTTAAAGTGCGTTTTTATCACGACTTGCTCTCCTGAACTCATACCGCCAAGTACCCCACCTGCGTGGTTACTTAAAAAGCCGTTGCTATCCATTTGATCGTTGTTTTGTGAGCCTTTTAGTCTACTTGCATTTATACCCTCGCCTATCTCTACCGCCTTTACGCCATTTATACCCATTAAAGCCCCAGCCAGAGCCGCGTCAAGCTTATTATACAGCCCCTCTCCAAGTCCAACTGGCAAACCACTAGCTACACTAAGAACACTAGCACCGATACTATCGTGCTCTTCGCGTATTTTCATTATAAGCTCTTTCATCTTATTTTCGCTACCTAACGCGAAAATTTCAGATTTATCTGATAAATCCCAGTTAAGCTCATCTGCCATCACGTCCCCAACGCTCAAAACACCGCTTTTTATAGATATGTCAAATTCATTTAAAAGTAGCTGCGCAAACGCTCCACCAGCGACCCTGACGGCTGTTTCTCTAGCACTTGAGCGACCACCACCACGATGATCTCTAATGCCATATTTCTTAAAATATGTAAAATCAGCGTGAGCAGGACGGAAAATTTCACGCAAATTTTCATAGTCGTTTGACTTTTGATTTTGATTAAATATCGCAAAACCTATCGGCGTACCAGTGCTAATGCCATCAAAAATTCCACTAAAAATTTCTACTCTATCGCACTCATCTCTTGCGGTTGCAAATTTATTTTTACCAGGACGACGCTTATCAAGCTCATTTTGTATAAAATCCACATCTATTTTTATACCAGCAGGAAAGCCATCAACCACTCCACCTATGGCTACTCCGTGGCTCTCTCCAAATGTCGTAAGTGTTAGTTTATGCCCAAAAGTATTCATTTTAGCCCTATTTTTTTATTTTTTCTATTGCGATTTTAGCTGCAAGTTGCTGTGCCTCTTTTTTTGAGTTGCCAATCGCTCGTGAGATTTCACGTCCATTGAGCAAAAGTGCTATCTCAAACTCTTTTTTGTGATCTGGACCAAAGCTTCTTACAAGTTCGTAATTTGGCGTAGTTCCAAGACTTGCTTGAGTTATCTCTTGCAGTTTTGTTTTATAATCTTGCACAAGGTTTAAAAAGTCGATTTTTGGAAAGCACTGCTCAAGCAAACCAACGCCTATATCTCTAACCTTATCAAGCCCAGCTTCAAGATATATAGCCCCCATTAAAGCCTCAAAAGCGTCGCTTAAAATGCTAGGTTTTTTTCTGCCACCATTATTTTCTTCAGACATTGATAACTCGATAAATTTGCCTAAATTTAGTGCATTTGCAAGTGTCGCAAAACTCTTTTCATTTACCAAAGCAGCACGCAATTTACTAAGGTCGCCCTCTGGAATTTTGCTAAATTTTTTAAACAGATACTCTCCAACTATCAAATCCATAACCGCGTCGCCTAAAAATTCAAGCCGTTCGTTGTTGTATGGCATTTTTGAGCTTTTGTGTGTGAGTGCCTCTTTTAAAATTTTGATATTTTCAAATTTGTAATTTAATTTTTCTTCTAGCTCTTTCATATTTTGCCTTGTTGTATTTTACTCGCCTCTGCTCTAGCTAATTCATCGCAACGCTCATTTTGCGGATGTCCATTGTGAGCTTTTACCCACGTAGCTATAATTTTGTGTGGTTTTGAAATTTCTAAAAACTCCTGCCAAAGCTCCACATTTTTTACGTTTTTAAAATTTTTATTTACCCAACCAGGTAACCACTCGTTAATGGAATTTGCAACATACGAGCTATCTGTATAAAGTCTAACTTCGCAAGGCTCTTTAAGCACCCTTAGCCCCTCTATGACGGCACGTAGCTCCATTTGGTTATTTGTAGTATCTGCCTGGCCGCCACTTAGCTCTTTTATTACACCACGAAACTCTAATATACAAGCCCAGCCACCAGGCCCTGGATTATTTAGACAAGAGCCGTCACTAAAAAGGCATATTGTTTTCATTTGGTTTTTCTGTTATGTTAGGTATTATGCTTACGCTACCTAGTTCGTGACACATTGGACATCTGTAAAAATGCATAGGAAATGAGTTTTTGCAGTGTTTGCAAACATAGCTAAAGCTAAGCTGGGCTTTATTAAAACCGCTATCTTTTAAAATTTTAATAACATTTAGCTCAAAGCTTTTTATCTCTTTAGGCTCGTCTACTACGCCTTTTGCGTAAAATAGCGCGTGATACTCGCCATCTTTTAAATTTACGGCATTTTCTTGAGAGTATAACAGATCTATCGCGTCGCTTAGGCGTGGAAATTGCGGTAGATTATTTAGGCTTATGCCTTGCCTTATGTAAACTTGCATACACATACGTTTTACAAGCTCGAAGTCGCCTTGAAACTCTAAAATTTTAGCTATTTTCTCTTTTGGCTCTATGCTTTTATCATCTAAAATTTTAAGTGCATTTATATATGCTTCGTTCGCCCTTACATCAACGCCTAGCTCATTTAGTGCCATAAGCGTTTCTAACGCGTCATCATAGCGTTTTAGTTTCTCATCTATCATAGTTAAAAACCGCAAAGCTATGGCATTTCTAGGGCTTATCTCGACTGATTTTAAAAAAACGTCCATAGAATTTTGTAAAAATCCAGCCTTAAAATACACCTGTCCAAGCTCGGTTAAAATAAGCTCTTTTTCTGCTTTATTTTTTACCTTTTCAAGTGCGATTATGTAGATACTTATGGCTTTTTCAAAGTCGCCATTTTTAGAAAATGTAAGACCCAGTAAATTTAAACTTTGTGCGTCTATATCGAGATTTTGTAGTAAATTTTTATGCTCGATACTTAGTGCGTTTAAATTCTCAAATTTTTTTATAAACTTCTCTATCTGGCGTTTTTCATCTTTGCCCTTAAAAATACCCCAAACGTAGCTTAAAACCGCTATCATAAAAATAATAGCAAAAAGCACGACAAGCCCAAAAATAGGATCTCTATGCTCTATAAAAAATATATCCATATCACAACTCTTGCTTATTTTTAGCTCATTATAACCAAATGATTGTATAATCTTGCTTATGATTGAAGCTAGTAGTATACAAAAATTAAAAGACACTATCGATATTGTTGATATTATAAGCCACTATGTGCCTGTTAAGAAAATGGGTTCAAATTTTAAGTGCGTTTGTCCGTTTCACGATGATAAAAATCCAAGTATGAGCATAAATCCACAAAAGCAGTTTTACCACTGCTTTTCGTGTAAGGCCGGTGGAGACGCGATAAAATTTGTAATGGACTATGAAAAGATAAGCTATCCAGAAGCAGTAGAAAAGGTCGCCAGTATTGCAAATTTCACGCTCTCTTATACCGCAGATATGGCAGAGAAAAAAGAGAACAAACATATTTTAGAAAATGTAAATGCTATGTATAGAGCCGATCTTTTTAAAAACAAGGACGCATTAAACTACCTTTACTCTCGCGGTATAAACGACGCTATGATAGAGAAATTTGAGCTTGGCTGGGCTGATGATGGGCTAAAGACCATTAGGCTACTTGAAAATGACAAAATAGAGCCAAAAGAGGCGCTTGAGGTTGGCATAGTAAAGCAAAATGAGCGTGGAATTTACGCGAGTTTTTCTCATCGCATAACGTTTCCTATCTACTCTCACACCACACGTCTTGTGGGGTTTGGCGGAAGGACTATTTCAGATCATCCTGCAAAATATATAAACAGCCCACAATCAAACCTTTTTGACAAATCAAGACTTCTTTATGGTTATCATTTGGCACGAAGAAGTATCGCGCAAAAAAAGCAGATGATTATCACAGAGGGCTATTTAGATGTTATTATGCTTCATTATGCTGGTTTTGATAACGCTGTTGCCGTGCTTGGAACGGCACTTACACAAAAACACCTGCCTATTTTAAAACGCGATGAGGCTAGTATCGTGCTTTGCTTTGATGGAGATAGTGCGGGCATAAATGCAGCCGTTAGGTCAGCACATTTGCTTAGCTTAAACGAGATAGACGCTAGTGTGGTCATCATAGACGGCGGGGCGGATCCGGCTGATATGGTATTTGCAGGAAAGATTGATTATTTAAAAGCTCTTTTTAGCTCAGGCGTTGAGATAGGCGAGTTTTATATCCGTCATATAGCTAAAAGTTACGATCTTTCTCGTCCTATACAAAAGCAAAAGTGCCTAGATGAAATTTTAGCTTACACAAAGTCGCTTAAAGCCGTAATCGCATCAAGCTATGCTCCGCTTGTGGCGAGTTTGCTAAATATAGATGTTAGCTCTTTAAATTTAGGCGGGTTAAAAAGCCAAATGAGCTTTTCTCCTAAAATTTACAAAGAGAGAAATTTGCCGACACAGGCGATGAAAAAGGACATCTTAGAGCTTTGCATACTAAAAAGCATAATGGCAAATGCAAATTTCAAACAAGAGCTAATATCTCAAGATATCACGCACAAATACTTTTTAAACCACGAGAATTTCTTTAAGGCTGTATTTTCTCCAAAAGCTGATGGAAGTGACATCATACTTCGTGAGCTTGAGCTTGATGAGAGTGCAAAACTTATAGATGATGAGGCGAAATTTCAAAAGGCTCTTATAAATTTAAAGCTAAAATACTACGAAAAAATGCAGCAGGATATAAAAAACTCAAATTTGGCTGATAAGCTAGAAAAACTTGAGCTAATTACGCAAATAATACTTGAATTAAAAAGGAAAATATGAAAGCATTAGCACTTTTTAGTGGTGGGCTTGATAGTATGCTCGCTATGAAGTTAATAGTTGATCAAGGCATAGAGGTTGTCGCCTTGTATTTTGATACTGGATTTGGCGTTGATATGGATAAAATTTCAACCCTAAAGCGTAGAGCCGGACTTGTTGGAGCTGGTTTTAAAGTTGTAGATGTTAGAAACAAATACCTTCAAGATGTTTTGTTTAACCCAAAATACGGCTACGGAAAGCAGTTTAACCCTTGTATTGACTGTCACGGATATATGTTTAATGTCGCACTCTCTATGCTAAAAGATGAAAATGCCAGTTTTATCATCACCGGCGAAGTTTTGGGACAACGCCCGATGAGTCAGCGAAAAGAGGCGTTAAATCAAGTAAGAAAACTAGCCGATGATAAAGATGAGCTTGTCTTGCGTCCCATGTGTGCTAAGCTCTTGCCACCTACAAAGCCTGAGCGTGAGGGTTGGGTGGATAGGCAAAAGCTCCTTGACATTAGCGGTCGTGACAGAAAGCCACAACTCGCACTTGCAAAAAGTTATGGGCTTGATGACTATGCCACGCCTGGTGGTGGCTGTTTGCTCACGATTGAAAGCTTTGCAGTAAAGATAAAAGAGTATTTGAAATTTGATAAAGATATGCGAGATATTGATGTCACTTGGCTAAAGCTGGGTAGGCATTTAAGGCTAAAAGACGGCGCAAAGCTCATTATCGGTAGAGATGAAGCGGATAATAATGCTTTACTAACTAACCCAAACGATAAATTTAACCAAATAAAATTTGATGATGATATTGTAGGAGCTGTAAGTTTTTTAAGTGCTAATGCAAGCACGGCAGATATGGAGTTTGCGGGACGTTTGGCATTAACCTATACAAAAGCCTATAAAGATAAAGAGTATCTAGTAAAAATAGCAAATTTTGAGTTTAAACTAACACCATTTGAAGATAAAGCCATAGCACAAAACTACTTTGTAAAATAAGCTGTATTTAATATGGGGGGGGGGTATAATTGCCTTAAAATTATAACAAAAGGAGAGCAAATGTTGAAAAAAGTTGCAAATAAAATTGCCGTTATTATACTCGCTTTACTAGCGTCGTCGTTTGTGATATTCTCGTTTTTAAGCTACAAAGAGACAAATATGGCGATGATAGGAATGTCTGAAACGTCAAAGGAGTCGATCACTCGCTCGGCTGAAATTTTCATCGAAGAGTATGCCAAAACTAGAGTAATGGCAGTTGAAAAGCTTGTTAATTACCTGCAAAAAAATCCAGAATTAATACAAGATAGAGAGGCTTTAAAGGCTAAATTTACAGATCTTATTACTGCTACAAGTATCGATGCTTTATTTATTGGCTTTGCAGATGATGGATCTTTGATAAATGCCTATTTTGATAAAGGCGGTATTGATCCAAAATTTGAGTTTATTGGGGAAAATGAAAATTATGATGCAAGAAATCGTGGTTGGTTTAAGCAGGCTAAAGCAGATAAGGTTACTGCTACTAAGCCATATCCAGAGAGCACAAGTGGAAAAATAGTTGCTAGTTTTGTAAAGCAAGTTGTTATAAATGGCAAAATGGTTGGCGTAGTTGGCTCAGATATAGATCTTAGCGGGCTTGGGCAGACGCTAATTAAGATGAAAGATAGTCCAACTGGTATAGTGATTATGGTTGATGTTGCAAGTAGAAATTTGGTTTATCATCCAAATCCAAAGCTTATAATGTCTGACTCAAAACCAGCAAAAGACGCCGTTGATATTTGGGTAAATGGATATAACCAAAACGGCGAAAAATCATTTAGATTTGAGTATGGCGGTATCGAAAAAGTCGGTGCTTGTAAGAAATATGGCGTTGCTGATTGGCTAGTTTGCTCAGCAAATGAGCTTAGTGACTATAACGATACGCTAAATACTGTTTTACGCGACCAGGCTTTGTTTTCTACGATATTTATAGTTTTAATAGTTGGAATTTTAGTTTTTGCGGTTAGCTATTTTTTAAAACCCCTAGGCAACATCACAGACGGCTTAAACTCATTCTTTAAATTCCTAAACTATGAGATAAAAGAGCCTTCACTTATAAAAGTAAGCACCAAAGATGAATTTGGAGTAATGGGCAACCTAGTAAATGAAAACATCAAAAAGATACAAGACTCAACAGCACAAGATGCACAAGCAGTATCTGGTGCTGTATCAACAGCAGACTCAATAGGCAGAGGAGATCTAAAAGCACGTATTACACAAAACCCAGCTAACCCAAGCCTAGTAGAGCTTAAAAACGTTCTTAATAAAATGCTTGACACCCTTGAATCTAAAGTAGGTTCAGACCTAAATGAAATTCAAAAGGTATTTGATAGCTTTAAAAGCTCAAACTTTGTAGCTAGGATAGATAATCCTAAAGGTGAAGTAGAAAAGGTTACAAATGTATTAGGCGATGCAATAGCTGGAATGCTCCGTGACAACCTAGACAAAGCTGAAATATTAGAGCAAAAAGCTCAGATACTAAGTGATTCTATGAAAGAGCTAACAGATGGAGCAAATAGCCAAGCAAATAGCTTACAAGAGAGTGCTGCAGCAGTAGAACAGATGAGCTCATCAATGAGTGCCATATCTCAAAAGACACAAGATGTTATAAGACAATCTGAAGAGATTAAAAACATAATAACAATAATAAGAGATATAGCAGACCAAACAAACCTACTAGCACTAAATGCTGCTATAGAAGCAGCAAGGGCAGGAGAACACGGACGTGGATTTGCTGTTGTTGCTGATGAAGTAAGAAAACTAGCTGAGAGAACTCAAAAGTCACTTGGAGAGATAGAAGCAAATACAAATGTACTAGCTCAATCAATCAATGAGATGAGTGAATCAATAAAAGAGCAAGCTGAAGGCATAAATATGATAAATCAATCAGTAGCTCAGATAGATAACCTTACACGTGCAAATGTATCAGTAGCTAATAGAACTAATGAAGTAACAGCTGAGGTAGATAATATGGCTAAAGATATTGTTAGTGAGGTTAGGAAGAAGAAATTCTAATTAAAGGGGTGAGAGCCCCTTTTATTCATAAACCAAAATTTAGCTTAAATTTATAAATATTTAAGTATAATCCAACTCTTATTTCACACACACCAGTCCTAAATTTGGTTGCGTTTTAAACGTTAATGGGTGTGGAGGTAAAACTAAATTTCGGGCCAGACCCACAAGGAGAACCATAATGGTAACTATGAGAGATTTGTTAGAGTGTGGCGTTCACTTCGGACACCAAACACGCAGATGGAACCCAAAGATGAAAAAATTCATTTTTGGCGAGAGAAAAGGTATCTATATTATAGATCTACAAAAAACTATCCGCTACTTCCGCTATACATATAATATAGTCAAAGATGCGGCAGCTGAAGGCAAGACAATATTATTTGTTGGCACCAAAAAACAAGCTGTTGAAGCAATTAAAGAATACGCTGAAAAATGCGGCATGCCTTACGTAAATCATCGCTGGTTAGGTGGTATGATGACAAACTTTGGAACAATCCGCCAATCAATCCGCAAACTTGAAGTAATAGAAACTATGGAAGAAGACGGCTCAATCAACCTTCTAACAAAAAAAGAAGCACTAATGCTACGCCGCAAAAAAGAGAAGCTAATCGCAACTTTGGGTGGTATTAGAAATATGAAAAACCTACCTGATATGATATTTGTTATTGATACAGTTAAAGAAAAAATCGCTGTGCAAGAGGCAAATCGCTTAAAACTTCCAGTTGTAGCACCAATTGACACAAACTGTGATCCAGATGTTGTTGATTACCCAATCCCGGGCAACGATGACGCTATCCGCTCAGTCCAGCTTTTCTGCCAAGAGATGGCTGAGGCTATCAACGAAGGTAAATCACTACTTGAACAAGATGGTGGCTTAGAAGCTAAACAAGAGGTAAGCCAAGATGAAAAAGATAAAGTTTTAGCTGAGGCTATGAGCGAAGAGGATTTTGCGGAGGATGATGAGTAATGGAAATTTCAGCACAAATGGTTAAAGAGCTTCGCGAGAGAAGCGGGGCTGGTATGATGGACTGCAAAAAGGCTTTAAGCGAAGCAAACGGCGATATGGATAAAGCCATTGATCTGCTTCGTGAAAAGGGCTTAGGTCAAGCTGCTAAAAAAGCCGATCGCCTTGCTAGCGAGGGTCTTATTAGCGTTGAAGTGTGCGAGAAATGCAAACAAGCAACAATCAGCGAGATAAACTCAGAAACTGATTTTGTTGCTAAAAATGCTCAGTTTCAAGCACTTACAAAAGACACAACAGCTCACATTCAGGCAAACGGCATAAAAAGCGTTGAAGAGCTAAGCGTAAGCACAATAAATGGCGTAAAATTTGAAGATTATTTTAAAGGTCAAATCGCAACTATCGGCGAAAATTTAGTTGTTAGACGCTTTGAAACAATAACAGCTGACGCAAAAGGCGTGGTAAATGGCTACGTCCACTCAAACGGACGCGTTGGTGTTTTAATCGGTGCAGTTTGCGAGAGTGCAGAAGTTGCAACAAAAGCACAGGATTTTATTAGAAATTTATGTATGCACGCGGCTGCGATGAAACCAGACGTTATAAGCTACAAAGATCTTGATAGAGATTTTGTAGAAAAAGAGTATATCGCACTAAAAGCTGAGCTTGAAAAAGAGAATGAAGAGCTAAAAAGACTTGGCAAGCCACTTCATCATATTCCGCTTTTTGCAAGTAGATTACAGCTAACTGACGCTGTTATTGCAAAAGCCCAGGAGATGATAAAAGAGGAGCTTAAAGCTGAGGGCAAACCAGAGAAAATTTGGGATAAGATAATGCCTGGCAAGATCGAGAGATTTTACTCTGATAACACCGTGCTTGATCAACGCCTAACGCTTCTTGGTCAGTTTTATGTAATGGACGATAAAAAGACGATTGAGCAAGTTATTGCTGAAAAGTCAAAAGAGCTTGGTGGCAAGATTGAAATCGTAAAATACGTCCGCTTTGAGCTAGGCGATGGCTTGGAGAAAAAAGTAGATGATTTTGCAGCAGAAGTAGCAGCGCAAATCGGCTAAAAATGCAAATTCTTAGAGCGTGTGATCTTGGCTTTGCGTATGATTATACGCTCTTTGAAAATTTAAATTTGTCTCTAAATACAGGCGAAAGCACCGCCATACTTGGAGTTAGTGGGTGCGGTAAATCCACACTTTTACACATTTTATCTACGCTTTTAAAGCCAAAAAGTGGTGAGGTAATCTATAACGAAAAATCACTTTATAAACTATCAGAAGATGAGCTAACAAAAATCAGACGATTAGAATTTGGCATTATCTTTCAAGCACACTATCTTTTTAAAGGTTTTAACGCATTAGAGAATATCGAACTTGCCAGTGTTTTATCAGGACAAAATTTAGATGCAAATTTAATTAAACGTCTAAAAATAGAGCAGGCTTTAAGGCAAAAGGTCGGCGAACTTAGTGGCGGACAACAACAACGAGTAAGTATAGCAAGAGTGCTTAGTAAAAAGCCAAAAATTATCTTTGCCGATGAGCCAACTGGAAATTTAGATAAACAAACAGCAAACGAAGTTATGGATGTTTTAAACGAATATATAAAAGAAAATAACGCCTCACTAGTTCTCGTAACTCACGATAATGATTTAGCAACGCTTTGTCACCACAGCTACAAACTAGAAAACAAAGAGTTTTTAAAAATTTAAACCAAATTTTAAGCCAAAAAATAGAAAAAACTCGCCAAAATAATAAAATTTTTAAGGAACATTATGGAGTTGGTGCAGTTTTTTGGTGCAGATAGGGTTGTTACTTTTATGCTCTTATTTGCACGTATTGGTGGACTTATGGTCTTTTTCCCATTTTTTTCACACAATCAAATTCCAGTGGTTGTAAAAACTATTTTGACACTAGTTCTTTGTGTGATATTTTTCCCTATGGCAAAAGCACACAGCAATCCTATAAATTTTTTGGTATTTGAGATTTTAAGCGAGGTTATTTTTGGGCTTTGTGCTGGACTTTTGCTAAATCTTGTCTTTGGTGCTCTTCAGTTAGCAGGTGAGCAAATATCGATGGTAATGGGCTTTTCAATGGCAAGCGTGCTTGATCCGCAAACTGGCACAACCTCCCCAGTTATCGCAAATATGTTAAATTTTACAGCTCTGCTTACGTTTTTATTTTTTGACGGACACCATTTGCTTATACAATTTTATGCTCTTTCGCTTGACGCTGTGGCTCTTGGCGACTTTTATCCACGTGCAGGTGTTGTTGCGTATGCGTCAAAAGCTATGATGAACCTTTTTATGTTTGGATTTATTTTGGCATTTCCTATCATTGCCTTATCGTTGTTATCTGATTTGATGTTTGGTATGCTTATGAAAACTATGCCACAATTTAACCTTTTAGTTATTGGTTATCCTATTAAAATTACGATAGGTTTTATCGTTTTGGTTGCGATTTTGGCTGGAGTGATGAAAATTTTTACCGAGCTTACTTTGCGTGTTATAAATGACTTACCGTCGCTGTTTTTTTAAATTAAGTAAAGCACAATGAAAAATATCATAAAATACGCCATATAAAGGAGAATAGATGAAAGTTGCACTCATAAACAAAAATCCCGCTGTCGCACGTCTAATAACCTTAAGTTTAAACAAAATAGGGGTTAGCTACATAGAGCTAGATGACGCGAGTTTACTAGATCAAAAGGTTGATTTTGTGATTGTAGATAGCGATGTAGATGTAAGCGATGATGAGCTTAGTGCGTATGCAACAAAGGTAATGCATCTTATCCCTAGAGGTGCTCAAAAGATTGGCGAGATATGCCTTGAAAAGCCATTTTTGCCCACAGAATTTATAGCCATTTTTGAGCAAAACAAACCGCAAGATAATGTGACCAAAGATGATAAATTTGCGAGTGATACTTTTGTTGATGCTGATAATCTTGATATAAATTTAGATGATTTTGAGCTTCCTGATCTTAGTGAACCTAGCGATGATGATATTGATGATCTTGGTTTGCATTTAAACAGTGAAGCAAAGATTGATGATGGTGAAGAAGAGGATAGCTTAGACCTTAACCAAATGAGCTTTGATGAAAACGACGAGCAAAAAGATCCTCAAGGACTTGAGCGTGAAAAAGTAGATCTTAATGAGCTTACTGAATTGCAGGAGATGGCTCCCATGGATATATCGCTTGATGATGAAGCAACGAGTGATGATGAGAGCATAGGCTCTATACTAGATGATATAGACGCGATTAAAGATGATGAGTTGCCAGAGTTGCCAAATAGCGATGTAGACGCATTTAGCGATGTTGCTAGTGATGATGAAGCTGATGATATAGAGCAGATAAAGAGTGCATTAGACGAGATAGATAGCAATGATAGCGTTTCTGACGAACTTGCTAGACTCGGTGTAGACGGGACATTAGATGACATAGGCGATGAAATTTTAAAAGATGATATCGAGTCAGTAGAGTATGACAATGAAGTCAAAGAAGCTCTTATGAGCGAAGAGATAAACCCGAGCGAACTTAGCATAGCAGATGAAAAAATTGATATAGATGACAACAGCGATACTTTAATGCAGGCTATGAGCGAAGAGGTTGTGGAAAATGAAGCTATTAGCGATGAGCAAATTTTGGGCATTAATGAGCTTGATGATGAGAATTTGGGTCTAGATGAAAATGATAGCACCTTAGAGCCTGAGAGCGAAGATATAGCTTTAGAGCTAGATAGTGAAGAGGTCGCCTTAGAGCTTGATAACAATGAAGAAATTTTAGAGCCAGATGACAAAGAAGAGAGCCTAGAAAGCCAGGAAGAAAATTTAGAGCTAGATGATGCTATGGATTTAATGGCTAGTGATAAAGTGGCTGAAATTTCACAGGATGAGCAAAATACAGCCACCTTTGATAGCATAGATGACATAGATGAAAACTCGATGATGTCAGCACTTGGTCTTGCTGTTAGTCAAAGCACACAAAGTGCCAAAACTACACAAAAGCCAAATAATGACATAAAAGCTGAGCTTGAGCAAACTATCACAAAGCACCTTATGGACTCTTTGGATGATAGCTCTATAAAAGATGCCTTAAAGGGTATGAATATAAAAATTAACATAAGCTTTGAGGAAAAGTAGTGAAGGGTCAAATTTTAGTTATAAGCGGTCCTAGTGGTAGCGGAAAATCAACCTTACTAAATAGGCTTTTTAAAGAGGAAAAAAACATATATTTTTCTATCTCAAGCACCACAAGAGCTATACGTGACGGCGAAACAGACGGGGTTCATTACCATTATATAAGCAAAGATGAATTTGAAGATGGCATTAAACAGGGCGAATTTTTAGAGTGGGCTCAGGTGCATAAAAACTACTACGGTACAAGTCTAAAACCAGTCATCAGAGAGCTTGAAGCTGGTAAAATCGTTATATTTGACATAGATGTTCAGGGCTTTAACAGCGTCAAGAAAAAATTTGACGATCAGATAACATCTATTTTTATAACGACATCTGATAAAAACGAGTTAAAAACTAGGCTTAAAAATCGCAATACAGACACAGACGAAACTATCCAAAATCGCCTAATGAACGCAGTTGGCGAAATGGAGCATATATTAGAGTATGACTATTTTTTGATAAATAATGATATTGAAGAGAGCTATATGAATTTGCGTTCGATAGTTAGGACAATGAGATTAAAAAGCTCAAACATAGATCTTCGTAAGACTATTGATGATTGGATTGATTGCTAATTTTTAAATTTTTATGCTAAAATCAAGCTTTTATTTTAAGGAGATAAAATGGGCATAAGCGTTCAACAGCTTTTAATTATTTTGGTTATTATTGTTTTGCTTTTTGGTGCAAAGAAAATTCCAGAACTAGCAAAAGGCGTTGGTAAGGGCATTAAGAGCTTTAAAGCCGAAATGGAAGATGATAAGCCGGTAGAGAAAGTCGAGAAAAAAGACGAAGAAGTAGTAAGCGAAGTTAAAAAAACTGAGAGTAAAGAAGCGTAGGTTTTAAGTTGAAAGAGATAGTTAAAT
Source organism: Campylobacter mucosalis (assembly GCF_013372205.1). Lineage (NCBI taxonomy): Bacteria > Pseudomonadati > Campylobacterota > Epsilonproteobacteria > Campylobacterales > Campylobacteraceae > Campylobacter > Campylobacter mucosalis. Next base: position 1,586,200 of record NZ_CP053831.1, on the reverse strand, counting down.
CTGAAATTTTTAAAATTTTAGAGTGCGATTTTGCTCTTGAAAAACCAAAGGATAAAAACCTAGCTCACTACGCTACACCAGTTGCATTTTCTTTAGCAAAACAAGAGAAGCGTTCGCCGATGCTTATAGCTAGTGAGTTGGCTCTTAAGTTTAAAGATAGTGAAATTTTTGACGTTAGCGCAGTGAATGGCTATCTAAATTTTAAGCTAAAGAGCGGATTTTTAGATAGCTTTTGCACAAAAGCCCTAAAGAAGCCAGAAAATTTTGCCACTTCAGATAAAAAAAATGAGAGTTTACTCATAGAGTATATTAGTGCAAATCCGACTGGTCCTTTGCATATAGGGCACGTTCGTGGTGCGGTCTATGGCGATACATTGGCTCGTATAGGCTCACATATTGGATATAATATAACAACTGAGTATTATATAAATGACGCTGGAAATCAAATTGATCTTCTTGGCACGTCGATATCTTTGGCTGCTCGTGAGTATATCTTTGGCGAAAGTGTAGAGTATCCAGAAAAGTATTATCGTGGCGAATACGCGATAGAAATTGCTAAAATGGCGTATGAAAAATTTGGCAAAGATATTTTTTATGATAGCACTCAAAATGCCAAACTCGCAAATTTTGGCAAGGATGTTGTATTAGATATTATTAAAAAAGATCTATCTGATGTTAATATTAGCATACAAAATTGGGCTAGTGAAGTATCATATTATGACAAACTAGACGCGACAATCGCAAAACTAGAAAAATCACACCAAATGTATAAAAAGGACGCAGCTACCTATATAGCCTCTACAAAACTAGGCGATGATAGCGATAGAGTCGTAGTCAGAGATGATGGCAGACCTACATATCTTGCTGGGGATATTGTATACCATAATGACAAATTTGAACGCGGTTTTGATAAGTATTTAAACATCTGGGGAGCTGATCATCACGGCTATATCACGAGATTAAAGGCAGCTATAAATTTCTTAGGATACGACGAAAATCGCCTTGAAATTTTGCTTATGCAAATGGTAAGCCTTTTAAAGGACGGCAAACCTTATAAAATGAGCAAACGTGCTGGAAATGCGATACTTATGAGTGACATTACCGACGAGATAGGCTCTGACGCATTGCGTTTTATATTTATAAGCAAGGCAAATACAAGCAGTCTTGAGTTTGATGTAGATGAGTTAAAAAAGCAGGACAACTCAAACCCTATATTTTACATAAACTACGCTCACGCACGTGTAAATCAGGTCTTTGGCAAGGTTGGCAAAAGCGTAAATGACGTCATAAACGCCTCGCTTGATACACTTGATGAGAGCGGTAAAAATTTGCTCTTTGAGGCGCTTACCTTAAATGAAGTGCTTGAGGACGCCTATTCTCAAAGAGCTTTGCAGAAGTTGCCAGAGTATCTTAAAAACCTTTGTGCGAGTTTTCATAAATTTTATAACGAAAATCGCGTAATAGGCAGTGATAACGAAGACGCGTTGCTAAAGCTTTTTGCGATAGTTGCTTTAAGCATAAAAACAGCATTGGCTCTTATGGGTATAGAGGCTAAAGAGCGAATGTAGCTAAATGTTACAAAATTTCAAACCCACAAAAGAGGCAAAAGTTGCTTGGTTTGTTTTGACCACTCTTACACTTTTTGCCTTTTTGCTCTCATTTTTGCCACTATTTTCATCGTTTTTTATTAGTCCATTAATAATAGCCGTTTTAATCGGTGCCTTGTTTGCAAATTTTATACAAAAACCTACCTATAAAATAAAACAAAGCGGTGTTTTAGACGTGGCAACAAAGAAAATTTTGCGTCTTGGCATAGTGCTTTTTGGCTTTAAAATCGGCATAGATCAGATAACATTTGTTGGCACGAGTGGCATTTTTCTAGCATTTTTGGCTGTATTTTCTACATTTTTTGTTGGAATTTTTATTGGTAAATTGCTAAAAATTAGTGATGAGCAAACTCTTTTAATAAGCTCTGGAGTGAGTATTTGCGGTGCAGCTGCTATTTTATCTAGTGCGAGTGTTTTAAAATCAAAGCCACAAAGCGTAGCCATAGCGGTTTGCTGTATCGTTGTTTTTGGTACAATTTGCATGTTTATCTATCCTATCGTTTTATCATTGCTAAATTTAACCGACTTGCAAGCTGGTTTGCTTTTGGGTGGATCGCTACACGAAGTAGCTCATGTTGTGGGTGCTGGAGCCAGTATGGGCGAAAATATACAAAAGACGGCGGTTATTGTAAAAATGCTTAGAGTTTTAATGCTTATGCCGTTTCTTTTAATGCTTGTTTTATTTTTTATAAAGGGCGAGAAAAACAACATTGGCTCAAATTTCCCATATTTTGCGTTATTTTTCTTATTGGTTGCCCTTTTTGGCTCTTTCTTAAATTTACCGGTTTGGATTTTAAATTTCATAAATGTTTTTGATACATTTTTGCTCTGTATGGCAATGTGTGCTTTTGGTTTTGGTATACAAAAAAGCATATTTATAGGGCTTGATTTAAGGGTGTTTGTGTTGACGTTTTTACAGACATTTTGGGTGTTTGTGTTATCTATGATATATGTTAAATTTATATAAAGGTATTTTATGAATCTAAAAAATGCTATGCAAAATTTTATAAAAAGTGGCTCAAAAGATGATGAGATCGTGCTAATAAATGAGCTAAATAAAGCCGAGCTTTTAGCACCTATTATACTCTCATCTCCGCTTTCAAAGCCAGATGGTGGTGCTATCTATGAAGAAGAGGGCTCAAATATAAAATTTATCATTTTAGAAGACGAGATTAACGACTGGGGCTACTATCCTGCATTTACCGATAGAGATGAGCTTTTAAAGTGGCGAAGCGATAGTGAGCAAGAAACTTTAAGCTTAAGGTTAAAAGATTTTTATGCTATGCTTAGTCACGAAAACAACGTTTATAAAGGCGTTGTAATAAACGCTTATGGCGAAAATTTTGTGTTATCTACAGAGCTTTTAGGCAGTATTCTTAATAAAAGTTTATTATCTTAATAACGTTTTTAAAATAAATATTTTTTTAAAATATTTCGGATATAATACCGTTTACCTAAAATTTAAAAAAGAGAGGATAGTCTATGTCTGTATCAGAAGAAAGACGCGGTTTCATCGGTCTTGCCTTTGGAGCAGTGGCTGCTGTTGGCGGTGCTTTTTCGCTAGTTGCTATGAAAAAGACTTGGGACCCGCTACCTAGCGTAAAGGCGGCTGGTTTTACAACTGTTGACCTTAGTCCTATGAAAGAGGGCGAGATAAGACAGGTTGAGTGGCGTAAAAAACCTATATTTATACTAAAAAAAGAGGCAAGTGCCGCTAAAAATGAGGCTCGTGACGTTGTTGTAGGCAATGATAGATACATCGTTGTTATCGGTCTTTGCACGCATCTTGGCTGTATTCCAGAGTGGAAAGCTAGTAAGGCTGCTTTTGTGTGCGCCTGTCACGGTGGCGAGTTTAATGCTGAAGGCGTTCAAACTTATGGACCTCCTCCTAGACCGCTTGATATCCCTCCGTTTAAAGTAGATGGGACAAAACTCGTGCTTGGCGAGGTTGGCCCAGAATATGAAAAACTCATCGGCAAAGCGTAAGGAGCGACTATGGCACAAATTCATAAATCAACAGGCGTGATCGATTGGCTTGATCAGCGTTTAGCCGTGACAAAGCTTATGAAAGTTTTAGTAAGCGAGTACTGGATACCAAAAAATATAAATTTTCTTTGGGCAATGGGCGTTATCCTAACTACGCTTTTTATGCTTCTTATCGTTACTGGCTTTTTGCTTTTGATGTATTATAAACCAGATGTAAATTTAGCATTTGATAGTGTAAATCGCACGATTATGCAAGAGGTTGAATACGGCTGGTTATGGCGACATATACACGCAGTTTCAGCGTCTGTAGTGTTTCTTATAATGTATATCCACCTTTTAACTGGTCTTTACTACGGCTCTTACAAGAAGGGTAGAGAGATGATATGGGTTAGTGGTATGCTACTTTTTATCTGTTTTTCGGCTGAGGCATTTAGTGGCTATATGTTGCCTTGGGGACAGATGAGCTACTGGGCTGCAACTGTTATCACTCAGCTTTTTGGAGCTATCCCAGTTATCGGAGATGCTTTGGTTGAGTGGATACGTGGCGATTACGCTGTTGGCGACGCTACGCTTACTAGATTTTTTATGCTTCACGTTTGTTTAATGCCTATCGTTACTATCGTTGTTTTAGTTATTCACTTCTACTCGCTTCGCGTTCCTCACGTAAATAACGAAACTAGCGAAGAGATAGATTTTGACGTTGAGGCTGAAATTTACCTAAAAGGCGATAGAAAAAAAGCCAAAGTTATACCTTTTTGGCCTGGATTTTTGGCAAAAGACTTTATGTATGTTGCGTTTTTTATGATATTTTTTATGTATCTCGTGTGTTTCCACTACGGCTTTGCTATGGATCCTATAAATTTTGAACCAGCAAATGCACTAAAAACACCTCCGCACATCTATCCTGAGTGGTATTTTTTATGGCAATATGAAATTTTACGCGGATTTTTCTTTGATATTTTTGGAATTTCTGCTTCAAATCTTGGTCTTTTAGCATTTGCTTTTGCGGGTATGGCATTTATGATTATCCCGCTTCTTGATACAAGTGACGTTGTAGCCCCAGCACACAAAAGACCGCTGTATTTTATATGGTTTTGGCTACTTGTGATTGACTTAATAGCCCTTTCTATACTAGGCAAAATTCCAACCGAGGGCAGAGAGTGGCTAGGCTTTGGCACATCGGTGTTATTTTTGTTTTTATTTATCGTGGCATTGCCACTTATTAGTTTTATTGAAAAGAAAAGGGGATAATTATGAAAGAGCTTAAAATTTTTGCCATAGTTGTCTTTCTTTCAGGCGTTTTGTATTGGGGTATAGAGCCTTATGCACATACTCAGTTACACCCTCATACTGCTGCTGCAAATTTTGATTATGCACAGGCTGATGATGTTTATGCTAAAAATGTTATGGCGGCAAAAGAGACCGCTTTAGCTAATGCAAAGGCAACAAATGACGCCCAAAAGATAAAAGTTGCTCAAGATGAGCTAGATAGTGCTAAAAAATACTTAGAAGAGTATAGTGCGTTTTGGGCTGATATAAAAAGCATAGATCTTAGCAAGGGCGACGCAACAAAGGGTGCTGATACCTTTATGGCTGCTGGTTGCACTGGCTGTCACGGAGTGCAGGTTGCTGGTATGCCAGCAGGTATGGATAATGAAACTGCAAGTCAGAGCTTTGGTGTAGTGCCTCCTGATCTTAGCACAGCTGGTGTGATTTATGATGATAAATTTTTGGCTGCGTTTATCAAAAACCCAACTATGGCTGCAAAACTAGGTCATAAATTTAACGATGAAAAACCATACCCCATGACGGCGTTTATGGGTGCTGGTGGCGATGATATAAATAAAGAGATTGCCGATATCGTAGCTTATTTAAAATCAATAGCCACAAAATACGTTTCTGAAAATAAAGGCATAAGTGACGCAAAACTATTTGAAGATGCTTGTCAGCGTTGCCACGATATGAAGTATGATAACAAATACACGCTCACAAATCGCGTTAGTTTGGCTTCTTATATGGGTTCAAATCCGCCTGATTTATCTATGATGATTAGGGCTAAAAATTCTGATAATTACCTAGCTAAACTGATAAACGATCCACAAAAAATGCTTTCAGGAACTGCTATGCCACGCGTTGGACTAAGTAGCGAGTCAACAAATCAAATCGTAAGCTACATAGAAAAAGTTGGCGATAGCAAAAAAGATGAACGCTCAAACGTTGGCATCTATACTATGATTTACTTCTTGATTTTAGGAATTTTTGCCACACTTTGGAAACGCAAAGTATGGAGCGAACTTCATTAAATAAAAGGGCTTAACCGCCCTTTTTTACTTTGACTCCGTTGTAATAATTTATTGATTTTCTAAAAATTAATTAAAATTCAAGGTAAGCTTTCTACAAAATAAATCCTACTGCGGTTTAAAGTTTTTTTGTTATAATCGTATATCTTAAAGAAAAATAAAATTAAAGTGGCGTAAAGGGATAAAACAATGATTAGGCAAGATATTATAAACACCATAGGGGGGGGGTTCTTAACATATAGCACTCATTCAGAACATAATGAGTTTTGCTACGACATAGAATTTAAAAGCTTAGGCAAGGATTGGGATAAGATAAAAATCCGCAATGCCTATTCTAAAAAAGAGAGTTATTATAAGAGCTTAGATATACGCCTAGTTAATGAAGCAAAAAAGTTAAGCATTTGCATAGAAACAAAATCTGATTATAAAAAATCCAAAAAAGAGCTAGAAAAAGCCAAAGCGCAATTAAGTGCCTATATGACTTATGAAAAGCAATATAGCGGTAATATTGTAGTTGGAATTTTGGCTAACACTACTGATAATGATATTTTAATGTATCTTGACAAGGCAGATGATGAGAGCATAATTTATTGCGATAGAATAATTAGTATGAAAGAGTTATGCGACATACTCTTTCCAGCGATAAAAAATAGCAAAGAAGATGTTATTAACGCTACTTATAAACTAAATGAAATTTTACATAGCTTTGGCATAAATGAGAAAGTCAGGGGACAATTTGTTGGGACTTGTCTTTTGGCCTTAAAAAATGGCTTAGAGTATGAGAACTCTAAACAACAACCAAGAGAGCCATCGGTTGTAATTAGTGAGATAAAAGCGATTTTAAACAATCTTTTAAATAGAAATATTGATGACAATTTAAGCAAAGCGGAAAAAATGCTTTTGCTTGATAAAAAAGTCTTAGAAGATGAGAGAATCGTTAGACTTTCTGATAGAGATTTTAACCAAATCTTGTCTCATATTAAAAATAAAATTTTGCCTTATATAAATGATGAAACAAAGACAGGGCAGGATATTTTAAATCTATTTTTTACCACTTTTAATAAATATGTCAATAAAGATGATAAAAACCAAGCTTTTACGCCAGACCATATAACTGACTTTATGTGTAAAATTACAGAAGTTGATTATAATTCAAGGGTGCTAGACCCTTGTTGCGGTAGCGGAGCATTTTTGGTTAGAGCGTTAGTAACCGCTAGAAATTCTTGCGCTAATCTGCCAAATAGAGATGAACTTATAGAAAATATACACAAAAATCAAATCTTTGGCATTGAAGAGAGCGAAAATCCTTTTGGGCTTTCTACAACAAATATGTTAATTCACGGCGATGGTAACACTAATATCATTAAAGCGAATTGCTTTGATAAAAAACTTTGGATACAACAAGCAAAGCCAAATGTTATCTTAATGAATCCGCCGTATAACGCACAGCAGATACTATTTCCTAGTGAGATTATAGACCACATAGAGCATATTGAGAATAAACAAGGCGTAAAAAAGGTAAAAATTTTAAAAACATATTCAACAGGCGCTTGGAGCAAAAAAGATGGCAAACCAGCCAAAGAAGACCCTACAAAAGGACTTTGCTTTGTAGAATACATTTCGGATTGTTTGCACGAAGCAAATATCACAAATGCTAAATTAGCGGTGTTATTGCCACTACAATGTGCTATTGCTAATAGTGGCATAATGCTAAGAGCAAAAGAGAATATTTTAAAATACAATACGCTAGAAGCTGTTTTTACGCTACCGCCTGAAATGTTTTATCCCGGTGCTAGTGCTAATGCTTGTTGTATGCTTTTTACAATGGGAGTACCACATTTTGATATTAATAAAAAACCAAATAAAAAGACGTTTTTTGGTTATTTTAAAGATGATGGCTTTATAAAAAAGAAGTATCTAGGTCGTATAGAGCGTTTAGATAGTAAAAATCAATCAATTTGGGAAACGCAAATTCAGCCTAAATGGCTATCGCTATTTAAAAATGGCGATATAGAGTCAGGACTTTCGGCAAAAGAGTATGTAACGGCAGAAGATGAGTGGCTATGCGAAGCTTATATGAAAACAAATTATGATAACTTATGCGAAGCTGATTTTCAGAAAACCTTAAATAATTATCTTGCTTATCAGATAACAAATAATCAAAAAAGTAAAAACACAAAACTTAATATTTCTGAATGGCAAGAGTTTAAATTAGAGGAGCTTTTTGATATTGTTCGTGGCGATAGAATAGTCCATAATGAAGATTACTTTGACACACAAGATGAAACGTATAAATATCCAGTTATAACGACCACTACGGCTAATAATGGAGTTGATGGATATTATGAATTTAGTAATTGCGATGGCAATTGCATAATTTCAAGCGGAGAGGCGAGCGGACTTTTTACTACCTATCAAGAAAATCCTTGCTGGGCGTTAGATACTGTGAGAATTTATAAGCCAAAAGGTTTTAGTATGAATAAGTATCTTGGCATATTTTTCGCAACGCAATTGACTTATAATATGTATCTTTTTTCTTATGGCAGAAAAGCAAAACCTAGCAATATGTATTCGCTAAGCATAAAATTGCCTGTTGATTTAGATAAAAATCCTGACTGGGAATTTATAGAGAATTATATAAAATCACTGCCTTATGGGGATAGGATTTAAATAAGTTAGACCAATTATTAAATCAATAAGTTATTACAATAGAGTCTTTGTTTTTATTACAATCTTATCTTTAAATTTTATACCACGCTAAAATTAAAAAAGGTATAATATAGCCATTAAAAATATATAAAGATAAGGAAAATATATGAGCAAACAGACTAAGTATATATTTGTTACAGGTGGCGTATTAAGCTCACTTGGCAAGGGTATTGCGGCTGCTAGTATAGCCACACTTTTAAAGCACTCTGGCTTAAAGGTAAGCATATTAAAGGCAGATCCATACATCAACGTTGATCCTGGCACTATGAGTCCGCTTGAACACGGCGAGGTTTTTGTAACAGACGACGGAGCTGAAACAGATCTTGACCTTGGCCACTACGAGAGATTTTTAGATGAGAGTCTAAGCCAGGATAATAACTTTACTACAGGCAGGGTTTATAGTGCTGTTATCGAAAAAGAGCGTAGAGGCGATTATCTTGGCAAGACCATACAGGTTATACCGCATATTGTGGGTGAGATAGTTGATCGCATAAAAAAGGCTGGTGAGGGCAAAGATATCCTAATCGTTGAAATCGGTGGCACCGTTGGCGATATAGAAGGTTTGCCATTTTTAGAAGCCATACGTGCATTAAGAAGCGAAGTGGGACGAAAAAATGCGATGAATGTTCACTTAACGCTTGTGCCATATATAAAAGTTGCAGGTGAGCTAAAGACAAAGCCGACACAGCACAGCGTTGGCGAACTTCGCCGTATAGGCATTACTCCTGATATGATAGTTTGTCGTGCAGAAATGCCACTAAGCAAGGACCTTAAAGAAAAGATAGCTATGAGTTGCGGGGTTGATAGAAACTGCGTTATAGAAAGCCCTGATAGCGCTAGTATATACCAGATACCACTTTCATTTTTAAATCAAGACATCTTAACTCCTATCGCTGAAATTTTGGGATTAAATGAACTAAAGCCAGATATGAAAATGTGGGATAGTCTAGTTAAACGCATAATAGCCCCTACAAAAGAGACTACAATCGCTTTTGTAGGTAAATATGTTGATTTAAAAGAGAGCTATAAGAGTTTAACGGAGAGTATTATTCACGCAGGAGCCACCCTGGATACTCGTGTAAATTTAAAATGGTGCGATAGCGAAAAAATCGAAGAAAATAACGTAAATGAGCTTTTAAAAGATGTGGACGGGGTGCTTGTAGCAGGTGGTTTTGGCGAACGTGGAGTAAGTGGTAAAATTTTGGCTATAAAATATGCCAGAGAAAAAAAGGTGCCATACCTTGGAATTTGCCTTGGTATGCAACTTGCACTTATTGAGTTTGCGAGAGATGTTTTAAATTTAGAGGGTGCAAATTCTATCGAGTTTGATAAAGAGTGTAAAAATCCTATCATATATCTAATTGATAGCTTCATAGATTCTCACGGCAAAGAGCAGATCCGTACACATAAAAGCCCACTTGGTGGGACTATGCGACTTGGCTCTTATGAGTGTGACGTAAAGCCAGGCTCACTTTTATCTAAAATTTACAATGGTTCAAAGCATATAAAAGAGCGTCATCGCCATAGATTTGAAGCAAACCCAAAATATAAAGAGTCCTTTGAAAAAGCTGGTATGATGATAAGTGGCTCAAGCAATGGTCTTATTGAGGTTGCGGAGTTAAAAGATCATCCGTTTTTTATCGGCGTTCAGTTTCATCCAGAATTTACATCTCGCCTAACAAAGCCAAACCCAACAATCCTAGGCTTTATAAAAGCTTCTTTAGATGCTGAATAAAAGTGAGATAAGGGATTTACTTGAGCTTAGATTTAAAAAAGATATTCATAAAAAGCTTTCGCAAATCCCTAAGCCTTGCGCCTTAAAGGATATTTACAAGGGTGCAGAGCGTATAAAACGAGCTATTGACAACAACGAACACATAGCTGTTGTTGGGGACTATGATGTTGATGGGGTTGTCTCTAGCGTTGTTATGGCAGAATTTTTTGATGATATAGGTTATAAAAACTATCAGGTTAAAATTCCAAATCGCTTTAAAGATGGGTATGGATTAAATCTTGAAATTTTAGATGAGCTTGGCGACGCAAAGCTTATTATAACCGTTGATAACGGCATTAGTGCAAATGACGCAGCACTTATTTGCAAGGAGCGTGGAGTTGATCTTATAATCACCGATCATCATATGCCACCTCCTATTTTACCAGAAGCTTACGCGATAATAAACCCAAAACAAGATGACTGCCAGTTTCCAAATATCGAAATTTGCGGTGCTCAAGTGGCTTGGTATTTTGTGGGTGCGTTAAAAGAGGTTTTTGGTATTGAGTATGATATGTCAAAATTTTTAGACCTATTAGCTATTGCCATTATTGCTGATATGATGGAGCTTAGAGATATGAACCGCATTATCGTAAAGCTAGGAATTTCAAAGCTAAATACGACAAGCAGGATAGCCTTTAGGGCCATTAAGGAGTATTATGGCAAAGAGAAATTTGAGTGCGATGATGTCAGTTTTTTAATAGCCCCACTTATAAATTCCGCCGGCAGAATGGATGATGCGATGAACTCATTTGAGTTTTTAAGGAGCGGCGATCTAAATAAAGCGTTTGATTATCTTGATATGATAGTTGATTTTAACAACTCAAGAAAAGAGGAGGAAAAGACGCTTTTTGAAAGCTCACTGAAGGACGTTAGCGAAGATGATAGCATAATCGTAACTTGGGGCGAGCAGTGGCACGAAGGTGTTATAGGCATTGTGGCTAGTCGCTTGGCTAAGCATTTTAAAAAACCTGCCATAGTTTTTAGTATCGATAGAGGCAGAGCAAAGGGCAGTGCTAGAAGCGTTGGCAAACTAGATATCTTATCTCTTATAGCTGAGCATTCTGGGCTTTTAAGTAGCTATGGCGGACATAAGGGTGCTGCTGGGCTGGTTTGTGAGCCGTGTAAGTTAAAGCTCTTAAAAGAGGCGTTAAACAAGAGTTGTTTTTTGATGGATATGCATAAATTTTGCAGTTCAGATGAGCTTTTAGGTGATATAAATGCCAATGAGATAGATTATGAATTGCTTGAAATTTTGGAGTATTATGAGCCTTACGGGCAGAAAAATCCAAGACCTATTTTTAGGATTACAGGCGCCATTGTAAAAAATGAAAAGATAATAGGTAAAGAGCAAAATCATCTTAAGCTAATCCTGGAAAAAGGCAACAAAACGCTTGAGGCATTGTTTTTTAACTTTACTCGTCATATCAAGGTTGGCGAACAAATAAGCATAGCTTTTTCAATATCAAAAAATTCATTTAGAGGTCTTGTAACTCCGCAACTTTTAATACGCGAGTTATTGGAGTAAATTTAAATTTTAGTTGTATAATTAGCAAAAAGGATAAAAATGATACCATTTACCGACGAAGAACTTTTAAAGCCCGTTGAACGTTCACTTAATAAAGTCCGCCCAATGCTGCAAAACGACGGCGGAGATATGGAGCTTTTGGGTATAAAAAACGGCAAAATTTATGTGCGTCTTGTCGGGCATTGTCACGGATGTGCGGCCAGTGGAACTACGCTAAAATACGGCGTTGAGCGACAGCTTCGCTTAGATATCCACCCTGAGCTTGAGGTTATAAACGTGCCTATGGGCGAAGAATTTGTGCTTTAGGGTTAGAAGTTGATAAATTATAAAAAATTAGGGCTTAAGAATTTTAAAAATGGCAGATATGATGACGCCTTGAAATTTTTCTCACTCGCTTATGAGCAGAGCAAAGATGAAAATTTGCTATTTTTTATTATGCTTTGTTCTCTTGCAAAGCAGAGTCCTGAAGAGGCTAAAATGCTTTTTGAATACTCTTTTAGCAAAGATAACAGAAACGAAGATAATAGCTTAGATGAAATTTTAGAAGTTCTAGAGAGTAAGAATATAAGCGAGAGCGTTATTGAAGAGCAAGACGCGATAAGTTATGAGGATTTTAAACGCTTAAGCCAAAAAGACGGCTTTAAAAGCGTGTTTGAGAGTGTTATGTTTTCTACAAAAGTTATGATCTCAAACAAAGACGACTTTTTGGAATTTGTGCATAATCTTATTAAAAATGACTTTTTAGAAATGGGCATAACCTACCTAGAGAGTGCTGCTATGATGTTTGCCGGAGATGAGCGTATAGACGGGCTTTTAAGAGAGATTAAAAAAAGGCAAAGCGATGAAAATTTGCATTGATGATACATTTATTACTGATAACTCATTGGAGTGTGAGCCGGGTTGTTTTTTCTTGCTGTGTGATACGAATGCTAAATTTAAAGATGACGCTATTTTACGCAAAGCCAGCATCGTAAATGTAGATAGAGCAAAAGAGCTTTTGGGCATAGATGAGAATTTAAAAATAGTTGGCATAACTGGCACCAACGGTAAAACCACGACAGCGGCACTACTGGCTCATATACTAAATGAGTTGGGGCATAAAACCGCGCTATGTGGCACAAGAGGCGCGTTTATAGCAAATGAGCGGATAGATCAAAAGGCACTTACTACCTCGCAAATTTTAACAACCCTTTGGTATATGCAAAAGGCAACTTTGGCAAAATGCGAGTATCTAGTAATGGAGGTAAGCTCCCACGCCATCGTGCAAAACCGTATTGAGGGGCTTAGTTTTGCGCTTAAAATTTTTACAAATATTAGCCAAGACCACCTTGATTATCATAAAAGTATGGAAGAATACGCTCGTGTAAAAAGTAGCTTTTTTGATGATGATACGCTAAAACTTATAAATATCGATGATGAGCTTATAAAATTTAATCCAAAAAATTCATATACCTATTCACTAAAACAAAGTGCTGATTTTACCCCTATTAGTTATGATTTAAAATTCGGGATAAATGCTAGCATATCGGCACTTGGTAATGTTACTAACATAAACTCAAGTTTACAGGGTGAGTTTAATCTGCAAAATCTTTTAGCCGCACTAGGTGCTGTAACTTTACTGCAAAAACCAGAGGCTTCTAAACTATCTAGTGCGGTTAAAAGCTTTAATGGTGTTGAGGGGCGTGTCGAGGTTGTAAGCACAAATCCGCTTGTCATAGTTGACTTTGCGCATACGCCAGACGGAATGCAAAAGGTTTTAAACGCTCTTAGAAATTTAAGCCTTATTGTTGTGTTTGGAGCCGGTGGAGATAGGGATCGCACCAAAAGGGCGAAAATGGGTGCAATAGCCCAAAAATACGCACGGCTTAGTATCGTCACAAGCGATAATCCACGCTCAGAAAATCCGCAAGACATAGTAGATGAAATTTGCTCTGGTATGGATATGAGTCGTTTTGTTTTAAAAGAGGTTGATAGACGCGAAGCCATAAGGATTGGACTTGAAAATTTAAAAGACGGCGAAGCGTTAGTAATACTAGGCAAGGGCGATGAGGACTATCAGGAGATAAATGGCGTAAAGCACCATTTTAGCGATAAAGAGGTTGTTTGTGAGTTATTAAAGGAGAGAAAATGAAAATAGATGTTTTATTTAGCAAAATTCATCGTGCTACCGTTACTGACGCGAATTTAAACTATGTCGGTTCAATTAGTATTGATGAGAAGCTTATTGAGGCTGCTGGACTTTGCGAGTGGCAAAAGGTTGAAATTTTAAACGTAAATAATGGCGAGAGATTTAGCACCTATGTCATTAAAGGCACAAAGGGACAAATATGCCTAAATGGCGCTGCTGCACGTAAGGTTTGTGCCGGAGATATCGTCATCATCGTAGCTTATGCGTCTATGAGCGTTAAAAAAGCTAAGAAATTTAAGCCAAATGTTGTCTTTGTAAATGAGAAAAACGAGCAAGTGAAAAATATGCACTAAGACTATTTGGTTTTTAGTGTATACGCTTTATAAATTGCAAAACTTTTGATTAATTTAATATTAAATATAAATAATAATTTTAGATTCAAGATGTTTTTATTATAATACAGAGTCTAACAAAATACTTCAAGGAATTTTATGCAAAATAGATCTTTAAAAAAAGGTGGAGGGCTGCTTAGCCTGGCTCTATGTAGTACGCTTTATTCTGTTGAGTTCAGTTATGATGGTAAAAATGCACAAGGTCATTTAAGCCATGATAAGAAATTTACTCTTACCACAACCGAAATGAGCGGAAATAAACTAACTTTTGATTACAATCCAGATGAGCAAGGCGTAGAAAATCCTCAAGAAGCTTTTGTGATTGATACAAAAGGGAGTGAGGATGTGCACGATAATATATTTACCTTTAATAATGGCAAGGTTACTCAGTTTGCATATTCTGGTTCTAGCGAAAGAGGCAAATCATATAATAATAATTTTATAATCAATGGCGGAGAGTTAGGTATTGTAATTGCAGGTTTTTCAAATTATAGCGACGCTTATGAAAATAGCGTTGTGGTTGATGGTGGAACAGTCACAGACACTGTATATGGTGCAAATATTTCAGGTTCTGTGACAAATAGAGCTTATAATAATACCGTTGAAGTACGAAAGGGAACTGTAAAAAATGTCATTGGTGCTTCAACGTTTGCGACTGCTAATTATGGCGGCGATTTATCCTATAATAAGGTTTTAATAAGTGGCGGGACAATAACAGGTAAAGTTGTAGGAGCTGAGAATTCAAATACAAAATCTGCCTACTCAAATAGAGTAGAGATAACAGGCGGAACTTTTAGTGGAAATATTATAGGCTCAGCTGTGGATTCAGCAGATCAAATGGCTATAAATAATATCATAGTAATAGATGGCGGTAGTGGTAAAGAAATTGTATTTAATAAGCCTGATGAACAGATATTTTATGGTGGTTTGTTAACAAATGCAAAGAATCAACAATTCACTGGGGATGTTTTTAGTAACAATACTCTTGTTATAAAAGATAAAGCGGGTATAGATATAAAAGATATTCAAAATTTTGAATTTATTAAATTCTATCTGCCTACTAGCATAGCAAACAGCAGCGCTATTTTAAATTTAAAAGGCACTGATAATACAGATTTGAGTAATTCAAAAATAGGCGTAGCTATGTCAACTGGCGGTATAAAACTAAATTTAGGCGATAAGGTATACCTTATAAAAAAAGAAAATGGCTCTATAAAAGAACCAAAAAATCTATCTAATATCTTAGATGATGAGTCAAGAACCCAAAGAGTAGTGGGTGGCGTCTCAAAAATATATACCTTTACGCTATCAGCCCAAAAAGATGATGTAAGTCAAGATACTAAAGCGATAGTTGCAACAGTTTCTGAAATAGAAGATAATAAAAAGCAAAAAAATATCGCTGAGACAAGCGCTATGATGGGTGGTATAGTAAATGAGGGGTCGGAAATGACTAGCTCAAGTGGTATGAAAAATGCCTTAACTGCAACTATAAGTAACGGAGGCGAGAGCTCAAATTTTGGTGCTTTGGGTGGTCAAAATGTTAGACTAAATTCGGGTTCTTACGTTGATGTAAAGGGCTTTAGTTTTATGGTTGGCGTAAGTAAACAAGTAGATGATATGTTTATGTATGGGGCTTTTGTTGAAGCTGGATTTGCTAACTATGATAGTTACAATGACTTTGGGGCAAATGGTTCTGCACATGGTTGGGGTGATAATAGATACTACGGTGGCGGTCTTTTAAGTAAATTTGATATGGCGTCAAATTATTACTTAGAAGCAAGTTTAAGGGTTGGTAAGGTTTATTCAGATTATAAGAGTAAAGATATAAATCCAAACCAAACTGCCAAATTTAAAAGCTCTAGAATGTATTGGGGTGGGCACGTGGGATTTGGTAAGATATTTTCTTTAAATGATGCTTCGGATTTAGATATTTATACTAAATTTTTTGTAACTCGTTTAAGCAGTGATGAAATAGAAGTTGTTGGCGAAAAGATAAAGTATCATAACTCAAACTCCATTCGCGCGAGAATTGGTGGCAGATATTCATACTATTTTGATGATAATTTTGAGATTTATGGCGGAGCGGCTTTTGAAAGAGAATTTAACTCTGAAGCAAAAGCTACAAATTTAACCCAAAATCAAGATTTGGTTTCACCTACTTTGAAAGGAAATACAGCTATAGGCGAATTCGGATTTAAATTTAAAACACCATTTAAACCTTTGACTATAGATCTAAACTTGCAAGGTCTTGCTGGTAAAAGAGAGGGATTTACAGGCGGAATAAATGCCGAATTTAAATTCTAAATAATATCGTCTAGCTTCTGCTTTACGTAGATTTTGTAAAATTATCCTTATAAATTAAAGGCGACAAAGTTATGTGTTGTCTTTAATTTATTTTATTAAAAGTTTTACTGTTTTATTTATTCCGCTTAGCAAATCTTGCGTTTCACATCTGTGATGTTATTTGGTGTATGCTTGTGAGGCATGGCTTTAACTAATGGCGGGCAGAGAGAGATTCGAACTCTCGGTGAGTTGCCCCACACACGCGTTCCAGGCGTGCTCCTTAAACCGCTCGGACATCTACCCAAAGGCAGATATTATACAAAAAATTGTCTTAAATAAGTTTATTAAGAGTTCGTTTATCCTATTTTATTAAAATTACTAAAATTTTTAAAAAGGATAAACAATGTCAAAAGTAACTTTTCAAGGCAACCCAGTAAAATTAACTGGCAATACAGTAAGCGTGGGCGAAAATGCACCAATCGTAAATGTAACTGGTGCTGATTTATCAAGCATTCAAATTGGTGGCAAACAGGGCAAAGCACAAATTTTAGTCGTGTTACCATCTCTTGATACTGGTGTTTGTGCTGCATCTGCTAGAAAATTTAACGAGAGTTTAGCAAATATACAAAACGCCGAAGTCATCGTGATATCAATGGATTTACCATTTGCTATGGGTAGATTTTGTGCGACAGAAGGTATTAAAAATTTAAAAACAGCAAGCGATTTTAGAAATAAAGAATTTGCAAATGCTTATGGCGTTTTGATAGCAGACGGCGCTCTTGCAGGGCTTAGTGCTCGCTCTGTTTTTGTTATAAATCCAAGTGGCGTAATTACCTACAAAGAGATAAGCTCAGAGATAACAAACGAGCCAAACTACGAAGCTGTCATAAATGCTGCAAAAGAAGCTACATCTACATCTTGCTGCGGACACTGCCACTAAAATTTTACTCGCAAGTAAATCTTGCGAGTTCTTAACTTTTATCAATGTAAAAATGAAATTTTCACGCTAAAATCATCCAAAAAAATTGGAGTTTGATATGAAAAATTGGTATGAAAATTTTACAGCACAACCACACCAGCCGTTTTTTGCAAATGGCATTATCGCATTTATTTTATTTACTGGCTTGATTTTTGCGGTTTATGGCGGATTTTTAAACATAAATGCAGGTATTTTTGATTTTCACGCATACATATTTATCTTTGTCGTTTTTATTCAGTTTTTCTTAGGATTTTTGTTTGTAGTTTTTCCTAGATTTTTAATGCAAGCCGTTATCGAACCGCGTGTGTATATGGCTCATTTTTGGGGATATTTTTTTGTAACTTATGCCTTTTTGATATCTTTTTTGCTCGGTTTTGGTTTTGATGTTCTTTTAGTTTTAAATTTGCTCGTTCAAATTTTTGGTTTTAAGCTACTTTTTGATATTCACAAACGCTCGATAATCGCTAACAAATACGATACAAAATGGGTTCTTATCGGATTTGGCTGTGGGCTTATTTTTAATGCGATTTTTATACTGTCTAAATTTATCCCAAGCTTGACAAATTTTGCTATAAACGGCGGTTTTTATCTATTTTTATTTATCATTGTTTTTGCGATCTCCCAGCGAATGGTGCCATTTTTTACGTCAGTTAAGGTGCAAGGATATGTGATAAAACGCACTGAGAATTTTATGCCTATTTTGTTTGGTTTGCTATTTTTGCGAGTGGTTGTGCTTAGTTTTTTCTCAGCAAAATTTTTGCTTTTAACCGACATCGCACTTTTTGTGCTTTTTGTGAGAGAATTTTACATTTGGAGATTGCCGATTTTTAAAACTAGTGCGATAATGTGGGTGCTTTATTTGTCGCTTTATTGGATACCAGTTGGGTTTGCTATATCGATTTTAGAGGGCATAAATGACATATTTTCGCTTGGATTTGTGTTTGAAAAAACAAGCCTTCACACCTTTGCTGTTGGCTATTTTTTAACTATTTTAATCGGATTTGGCACCAGGGTTGTGCTTGGGCACTCTGGCCAGACACCTCATGCAGACGCCTTTACTACAGCGATTTTTGTTTTTATACAGGTTGTGGTTTTTGCAAGGCTTTTTGCTGGGTTTAGTCTAAATTTTTCACTTGATTATAGTTTCTTTATAAATTTTAGTGCCGTTTTAATGCTAATTGCTTTGCTAGTTTGGTCAGCTAGGTATTTGCCGATTTTAATCAAGGGCTTTAAGCCAAAACCCTAATCTAGCATTTCTATACACCCATTTAGCAAAATTTTCTCATCAGTTATTTTGCTAAATTCATCTATAAAAAATGTGCGAAAACTGGCGTTTGCACCATCTATAGCCTGTGTTTTCTCAAACGCCCTTTCGCCACAAATTCCAAACGCACTAACTCCATTAACAACGGCTTGAAATTTATCATTTGATATAGCCAAAAACGCAGCCAATACGGCACCTTGCATACAGCCACTGCCAGTGATATTTGACATCATTTGATGTCCATTTTTACAAAGTGCCGTCTGCTTGCCGTCTGTTATAATGTCTATTTTACCGGATGATACGACGATACAGCCTTGCTTTTTGGCTAAAATTTTAGCCGTTTGTATATTTAGCTCAAGACCTTTTAAAAGCTCACTATCATCTGCATCAACACCCTTTGTCTTTCCGCCCTGCCCAGCTAAAAATGAAATTTCAGACGCATTTGCACGGATAAGTGTAAATTTCGCCTCTTTTAAAAGCCTAAGTGCCGTTTCATTCCTAAGCTGCGTTGCCCCAACTCCGACTGGATCTAGCACAACTGGCAAAGATAGTTTATTTGCCTTTTTAGTAGCCTTTAACATCGAGCTTATCGTTCTTTGATTTAGTGTGCCTATGTTTATTAACATCGCATTTGCAATACTTGCCATCTGCTTAACTTCCGCCTCATCATCAGCCATCACAGGAGAGGCACCAAGCGAGAGCAAGACGTTTGCAACGTCATTTACCGTCACATAGTTTGTTATGCAGTGAATCAGTGGTTTTGTATCCCTTAAATGTTGTAAAATTTGCATATTTCCCCCTTAATTTTTTATTATTTTAGCCAAAATTTTTAAAAATGGACATTTTTTGCTATAATGGGCAATCTAAAATTTAACTTTAAGGATTATACTTGTACCCCAGTAGCGACAATTCGCTTTTAATGTTATTTCTCGCAGTTGTATTTATACTATTAAATGCTTTCTTTGTTCTATCAGAATTTGCAATTGTTAAGGTTAGAAAGAGCCGTCTTGAGGAGCTTATAAAAGAGAAAAAGCCCAACGCTCAACTAGCTTACGATATGACAAATAAGCTTGATACATACCTTAGTGCCACCCAGCTTGGCATTACTCTTAGTTCGCTTGCACTTGGCTGGATAGGCGAACCTGCCGTAGCTCGTATGATAGAGGCTCCGCTTAAAAAATACTTTGATATGAGTGATTTGCTAGTGCATACGGTTGCTTTTGCGATAGCTTTTACACTTATTACGCTTTTGCACGTTGTAGTGGGTGAGCTAATACCAAAGTCCGTTGCAATAGCAAAATCAGAGAGTGCAACCCTGGCTATTGCTAGACCGCTTCATCTTTTTTGGATTATCTTTTCCCCGGTCATTAAAACCTTTGACGCATTTGCCATAGTAGGGCTTAAGATTTTAGGCATTAAACCTGCAAAAGAGAGTGATTTGGCTCACTCTGAAGAGGAGATAAAGATAATTGTCGGCGAGAGCCTAAAGGGTGGTGTTCTTGATAACTTTGAAACTGAGATTATTAAAAATGCGGTTGATTTTTCAGACACGGTTGCAAAGGAAATTATGACGCCTCGCCGTGATATGATATGTATAAATAAGCAAAAGAGTTTTGAGGAAAATTTGGCTTTAGTGTTTGAGTCAAAATACACTCGTTATCCTTATATAGACGGCTCAAAAGACGTTGTGCTTGGTATGATACATATTAGGGATATACTTCAAATTCATTTTGGAGATGATAAGAAAAAGAGCTTTGATAATATCGTCAGGGAGTTTTTGATAGTCCCTGAAAGTCTTTCTATATCAAAGATCATACTGCTTATGAACAAGGAGCAAAAATCCGCAGCTCTTGTCGTAGATGAATACGGCGGAACTTCTGGAATTTTGACCATGGAAGATATAATGGAAGAGGTGCTTGGAGATATGAACGACGAGCACGATGAAACTGGCGAACAATATAAAAAGATAAATGACAATATCTATGAATTTAACGGCAGATACGATCTTGAAAGCATTGAAGAGTTGCTTGGTATAGAATTTGATGATGAAACAGATCAGGTTACGATAGGTGGATATGTCTTTAACTTAATAGGGCGTTTACCGGTTGTAGGCGATAAAGTAGATGATGAAAACTGCCATTATGAAGTAAGAAAAATGGATGGCACTAGCATTTTAAGAGTAAAAGTGCGAAAGAAGATTGCTCAGGAGAGCGAACAATAGATTTTTAACAAAATCTCACTTTTTCATAAATTTAAAGTAAAATTTTACTTTTAATTGTATAATTTCAATAATTCAAATTTTTGAAAGGAGAAGTGATGAGGGTAGTTAATTCTAGCGAGATCACAAAGGTTGTTAGCGAACTCTGCAAACAAGCCTGTTATGTCGTTACGCCAGATATGCGTGCGGCTTTTATAAAGGCACAAAAAAATGAGGTTTCGCCAATAGGTAAAGATATTTTGGGCAAAATTTTACAAAATGCCGACCTAGCTGAAAAAAAGGTAGCACCGATATGTCAAGATACCGGTATGGCAGTGGTTTTTGTTGATATTGGCCAAGATGTAAGGATTGAGGGCGAATTTTTAGAAGACGCTATAAATGCCGGTGTAGCTGATGGCTATGTTGGTGGATATTTAAGAAAATCAGTCGTAAATGACCCTATTTTTGAACGCAAAAATACTAAAAACAATACCCCAGCTGTGATAAATGTTCGCATTATAAAAGGCGATAAAATTCACATAAAAGTCGCACCAAAGGGCTTTGGTAGTGAAAATAAATCAATACTAAAAATGCTTGTGCCTGCTGACGGACTTGAAGGCGTTAAAAAGGTATTTTTAGAGGCTGTAAAACTAGCTGGTCCAAACGCTTGTCCTCCAATGGTAATTGGCGTAGGTATCGGCGGGACAATGGATAAAGCAGCACTTATGGCAAAATACGCAGCCGCAAGGGACGCTGATAGCAAAAATCCAGATGAAAGATACGCAAAACTTGAAGATGAGCTTTTAGAACTTGCGTGTAAAACAGGCGTGGGACCGCAGGGGCTTGGTGGTAAAAGCACCGCTGTAAAGGTAAATGTTGAGTGGTATCCAACTCATATCGCTGGTCTGCCAGTTGCTATAAATATCAACTGCCACGCTGCACGTCACGCAGAGGCACAAATTTAAGGATTAAAGATGTCAGAGATAAAAAGAATAACCGCACCATTTAATAAAGATGTCGTAAAAAGCCTAAAAGCAGGGGATAACGTGCTAATAACCGGCACAATCATCGCCGCTCGTGACGCCGCTCACAAGGCATTAACCGAAACCTTGGCACGTGGAGAAAAGTTGCCTGTAAATTTAGCAGGTGAAACGATTTACTATCTTGGCCCAAGCCCTGCAAAGCCCGGTGAAGTCATCGGTGCTGCTGGTCCAACAACAAGCGGTAGAATGGATAAATACACGCCAACGATGATAAACGAAGTGGGTATAAATGGTATGATAGGTAAAGGCTACCGATCAGAAGCGGTCGTGGATGCGATGAAAAAATCAGGATGTGTTTATATGGTCGCTATCGGCGGTGCTGGAGCGTTAATTAGCCAAAGTATCAAAAAATACGAGGTTTTAGCTTACGAGGATCTAGGACCAGAAGCGATAGCACGTTTAAGTGTCGTTGATTTTCCAGCGATTGTTGCGATTGACAGCGAGGGTAATAACTTTTATGAAGCTGGTCAATCTCCGTATAAAGAGATTTAAAAAAAGGCGGGGCTATCCCGCCTAAACTACTCTTGATTTTTGATATATGCGTAATCTGAAATTTTACTCCACTCTCTACCGATTTTCATAAATTTTCTTTGTGAGTCTAAAATTTCCTTAAACATCGGATCTTTTTGGCTTAGCTCATCTAAAATTTCATCAGTAGCCTTTTTTAACGCACCCATTATCTCTGGAGAAAATGATACTATTTTTACATTCGGATACTCTTTTGAAATTTTATCAAGCATTAGGGCATTTTGGTAATTTGCATACTCATAAACAAAATCTGATACCACCTTTGTTGCCGCCTCTATGATAGCCTTTAGGTCGTTTGGCATTTTATCAAAGAGTGTTTTATTAACATAAAATTCGTTCTCACTAGCAGGTTCTTGCCAACCAGTGTAGTAGTATGGTGCTACTTTTTCAAAGCCAAAACTCACATCAAGT
This sequence comes from Campylobacter mucosalis, assembly GCF_013372205.1. Classification (NCBI taxonomy): domain Bacteria; kingdom Pseudomonadati; phylum Campylobacterota; class Epsilonproteobacteria; order Campylobacterales; family Campylobacteraceae; genus Campylobacter; species Campylobacter mucosalis. The sequence goes on along the minus strand of NZ_CP053831.1, from coordinate 1,563,074 downwards.
GCAGGTCCAACCCACTCAACAGCGTCAATGGTGTTCATCTCAAGAGCCATATATAGTTCGCCTATCGGGATTGTGTTGATATTAACGCCAAGTTTTGACATTATCTCTCCGCCAAGACCAGTCATACGTAGTTTAAGCCCTTTTAGATCATCAAGGGTTTTTACCTCTTTTTTAAACCAGCCACCCATTTGCACTCCAAAATTTCCGCCTAAAAACGTCACTATGTTATACTGAGCAAAGACTTTATCGGCAAGTTCTTTACCGCCTCCGTAGTTATACCAAGCGTGTTGCTCAGCCGCGTTCATCCCAAATGGTACGGTTGTAAAAAGCATTAGTTTTGCGTCCTTGCCTTTGTAAAAGTAACTTGCCGTATAACCTATATCGTATTGTCCGCTCTTTACCATATCAAGCACGGCAAATGCAGCTTTGTGCTTTGATGGGTAGTCGATTTTAACCTCGATACGCCCATCACTCATCTTCTCAACAAGTTCTTTAAATTTCTTAGGTGCTTCTCCTAAAACCGGAACATTGCTCTCATAAGTTGCTGCCAGTTTTAGTTTGTATTTTTCACTAGCTGCCGCACTGATTGCTAAAATAGCACTCATTGTAAGTGCTGTTAAAATTCTCATCTTCTCTCCCTTGTTTTAATTTTGCTAGATTATACGATTTTTACATTATATTTTTTAGCTAATAAAACTTTAAAGCGTATATTTTTTTCTTAGTGAGTAAAAATGTAAAATTTGACTAATAATATCCCAAGCAAAGCGTATCAGTGAGCCTTATGCGTTTTTCAAATGGTGTAGGCGAGAAAAATTTACACTTTTCTATGTAAATTCTAAGGTTGTAATCAAGCCCAAAATCATCATAAAATTTCTTTAGATTTACAAATTTTATACCGCAAATCTCTTTTATCTGCACAAGTTCATAAAATTTTGAGCCATTTGAGCGTGTCAGATGAGAACTAGCAAGTCCGCAAAAAGAGCAAAAGGTCGAGCTAAGAACTAGCCCGTTAAGGTCTGAGCAGTTTGACAGAATGTTTTCATATTTTTTTGGTATGGATTTTTTGTATAAAAAAACTACACGAGAGTTCTCAAATTTCGCCGAGATGGCATTTTTCCAAAATAGATACGCATTTGATGAGATACCAGCGATATTATAAAATTCACAAGCCAAAATATACTCGTCTAAAAACTCGTTTGGTGCCAAAATTAGCTTCATTTTACCCCTATAATTTTTCCTATTTTAACACAAATTGGGCTATTTTTGATATAATCTTTTAAAATCCAAGAGAGGAAAATGTTGAAAAATTTATACAAAAACTATAAAAAAACTAGCCTTTTTGTCATATTTTGCGTGACTTTCGTGCTGTTTTACACGCTGTTTGGCTTTTTTGGAGTGCCTTGGATTTTAAAGGATATAGCTCCAAAATTTTTAGCTGATAAAAATGCGACCCTAACAATAAAAGAAGCAAAATTTAACCCATACACATTTGAGCTAAATGCAACTGGCGTTAAACTCTCTACTTACACTGAAATTTTTAGCGTTAATGAGCTTGACCTTTCGCTTCGTTTTAGAGAGCTGTTTTTTAAAAATATAAACATTGATGTTTTAAGACTAAATGAGCCCTATGTAAATATCCAAAGAGAGCAAAACGCTAGTTTTAACTTTGAGAGTTTGCTAAGCGATAGTTCTACACAAGATGACGAGAGTGATGATGGATTTTTTAATATCACGCTAAATAGCTTTAAGCTTATAAATGGCGACGCAAGATATGCTGATAATAGCCTAAAAAAGCCATTTATTGTAAATTTAAAGGATATAAGCTACGAGATAGAGGGTGTAAATTTAAAGGAGCATAGTGTCGGCAAACACACGCTAGACACGAATTCTACGCTCTTTGATGAGTTTGATTGGAAAGGCGGTGTGAGCTTAAAACCGCTTAAAATTTACGGAGATATAAAATTTGCTGGTCTTAAAATGGATAAAATTTGGCAAAGCTATGTCGGAGATAGCGATATAAATATCAGCAAAGGTTTTTTAGATACCAGATTAAATTATAGCGTAGATATCGATAGCGCTGGAGTTGGGCTTAATCTTAAGGAGTCAGAAATTTTGGCTAGAGATGTTAATGTTTCTAGCAAAAGTGACAATATTGTTTTAAAAAATCTTGGATTTAAAAATCTAAATTTAGATAGTAAATTTAGTGGCAAAAACAGCTTAAAATTATCGCTAGATGAGATATATTCAGACAGCTTGGCGTTTAATCAAAACTCGCTTACAGGCATAAAGTTTATAAAACCAACGCTAAGAAAGGATTTAAGCGAAAATTACAGCCTAAATGTCAAGGATATAAATGTGACAAAAACAAGCCTCAAGAGTGGCGAGTTTGACCTAGCTATTGACGCTGTATTTGCAAACGAGCTTGATATAAGTTACGTGGCAAAAGAGGGTAAAATTTTAATCAATTTGCCCAAATTTGGCTCATCTTTTGTCGGCTTAAATGCTAAAGATGAAAAATTTGCAGCCTTAAAATCTTTAGAGGGGCTAAATTTAGGGCTAAAAGATGATAAAGTAAATCTTAAAAGTGCCACACTAAGCAACTTGGAACTATTTTCTAAAGCAAAAGGTTTTGCTGGATTTTTAGATACGAGCATTAATGAAATCGAGTTTGATACCTTAAATACATCATTGCTGGTAAAAAATATAGCTATAAATTCTCTGTTTTTTAATGATGAGATTGGACAAAATGGGTCAAAAGCCATAAATAATTTAAAATTTTTAAATCAAAAATCAAAAAAAGAGCCTAGTAAAAATGCTAGTAAATTTGTAGCAAACATTGAAAATATCGATATTTTAAATGCAAGTTCAAATATAACTCAAAGCTTTTTAAAAGAGCCTTTAAAACATAAAATTTTAGTAAAAAATGCAAAAATTTCAGATCTCTCTACCGATTTTACAAAGCCATTTAAAGTTGGCATAAATTTAAACACAAGCGAAAGTATAAACTTAGATTTATCTGGAAAAATAGCACTTGAGCCGTTTGCAAGTGAGTTAAATGTAAAGCTAGGTGTAGATGAGTTAGCGGGGTTAAATTCTCTAACTAGCCAGTATCTAAACGCAAAAATAACAGGTGGAAGTGCTAAGATAAATGCCAATTTGACGCTTGATAAGAGTGTAAAAGTGGGTGGAAATTTGGCCTTGGATAACCTATCAATCGATGATAAAAATGGTACAAAAATAGCAGCATTAAAATCTTTAAATATTAAAAAAATTAAGTTAGATACAAAGAGTGTAATGCTTGATAAAGTTGAGTTAAAAGAGCCGTTTATAAAGGCTTGGGTTGGCAAAGATAGGAGTTTTAACTTAGCCAAAATTTTAAAAGATGACAAAAGCAGTAAAAGTAGCGACAGCACAGAGTCGTTTAAATTTGGCATAAAAGATGTGAGTTTAAGCAATGCCAGTGTTGATTTTGGTGATGAAAGTTTGGTTTTACCTTTTATGATTGGTATTAAAAATTTAAATGCAAATATTGATAAAATCGAAAGTAATAGAGTAGCAAATATCGTATCTAACGGCGTTGTAGGAAGTGGTGGAAGTGCAAATTTGGATATAAAAATAGACGCGTTTAATCCTAAAAAATTTAGCCAAATAGCGCTTAAATTTAAAGACATCGAACTAAGCGAGGCAACGCCGTATTCTGCGACATTTGTTGGGCGTAAGATAGATGGCGGGACGCTTGATTTGGATCTGTTTTATGACATTAAAGATCACAAAATGCAGGGTAAAAACGACATCAAGATTGACACTATAAAACTTGGCGAGAGTGTCGAGTCAAAGGACGCTATGAGTTTGCCACTCTCACTTGCTATTTCTGTTCTTAAGGACTCAAATAATGTAATAAATTTAAATTTACCAGTCAAAGGCGACCTTGATAATCCAGAATTTAGCTACGGTGGTATCGTGATAAAGGCTATTTTGCAAATTTTTACAGATGTTGTCACTTCGCCGTTTAGGCTACTTGGCAATGTCCTTGGTATCTCTAATGCTGATGAGCTTTCGTCGGTTGATTTTACTGCTGGAAGCGACGATGTTATGCAATCTCAATCTAAAAAGATAGAAAATTTTGCCCAAATAGCAAAGAGTAAAAATGACGTTATTTTTGTCATCTCTCCGGCTTTTGATGAGGTTGTTGATAAATTTGCTATTCAAAAGCGTCTACTGGATAGGGAAATTTCAATGATTGCAGGCACTACTAAAAATGATCTTGAAGTGATAAACGAGATGGCTAAAAAGCAGTTTAAAACGCCTGTGCCTGATATTTACAAAGCACTTATAGAGAATAAAAAAATCTCATCTGGTGCATTAGATGAACTGGCAATATCTCGTGCTAAGGCTTTGCAAGAGGTGATGATAAAGGCTGGTGTGCCAAGTGAGCAGATAAAAATTAGCGACAAAACGCAGAAGGTAAATTCGCAAATGCAACTTTATATCCCACTTCCTATGGGTATTGAGAAGAGATAAATCAAGGAGATAAAATGAAAAAAATAATACACACAAACAACGCGCCACAGGCGATCGGGCCGTATTCACAGGCTGTTTTGACAAACGGATTTTTATTTGTTTCGGGGCAACTTGGCGTTAAGCCAAATGGCGAGTTTGCAGGCTCTGATGTAAAATCGCAAACCAAGCAAAGCTTGGAGAATATAAAAGCCATACTTTGTGCTTCTGATTTGGATTTTACAAACGTTGTAAAAACGACGATATTTTTAGCCGATATGGGCGACTTTGCCGCTGTGAATGAAATTTATGCTACTTATTTTAGTGAAAATTTCCCAGCACGAAGCACAGTTGCGGTAAAAACCTTACCAAAAGATGCTTTGGTTGAGATAGAAACGATAGCAGTTTTGTAAGCTACAAAACTGCTGATTGTAGCTTTTGCCCAAATTCGCTTTTAAGTTCGCAGTCTGTTTTTTCGACGATTTTGCCGTTTTCAAGCAGGACTATCTCATCGGCAAAATTTCGTGCCAGACGCAGATCGTGAGTGATAAATATAAAACTCATCTGCCCTTTTAAGGTCTTTAAGAAATTTAAAATATCAAGGCTAAGGGCGAGATCAAAACCAGATAGCGACTCATCAAGGATAAGAAGTTTGGGCCTAACTATCATCGCACGAGCTAGGCAAACTCGCCCAAGCTCGCCGCCACTTAGGTTTAAAGCTCTTTGCTCTAAGTGGCTCTTTTTTATGTATAAAACCTCACAAATTTGCTCCACCCTAGTACTCATCTCATCTTTTTTTAGGTCAAATAGATGTTTTAACGGCTCACATAACACCTCTTTTGTGCTAAAACGTGGATTTACCGCACTGATTGGATCTTGAAACACGAGCTGGACTTGTGAGTAAAATTTGCGTCTTTGGCTAAGTGTATCTAGCAAAAGTGTCGATCCGTCAAATTTTATCTCTCCTTTACTAGGCTTTAAAAGCCCCATAATAATATGAGCCAATGTGCTTTTACCGCTACCTGAGCGACCCATTAGTGCTGTGCATTTACCTTTTTTGATATCTAAGCTTATCTCATCAAGCACTGGCTCGTGAGTGTGTTTAAAGAGATAACTTGCGTGGTAGTAGTGAGAAATTTTATCTAACTCTAGTATCATTTTAACGCCTCGTATGCGTTTAAAAGTTCGCGCGAACTTTTGCTTTTTGGCGAAGTAAAAATTTCATTTTTGTCTGCTTTTTCTACTATTTTTGTATCCTCAAGCACTAAAATTTCATCAGCAAAAGCATTTATAACGCCAAAATCGTGAGTTATGAGTAGTAAACCCATATTTTTTTGTTTTACAAGCTTACTAAGAAGCGATAAAATTTCAGTCTGAGTAATCGCGTCAAGATCGGTCGTAGGTTCATCTGCGATTAAAAATTTCGGTTTTGTTATCAAGGCAAGTGCTATCATCGCACGTTGAAGCATTCCGCCACTTAACTCAAACGGATATCTATCTGCTACTTCATCTTTTAAACCGACATTTTTTAGCTCTGTTTTTAGAAGCTGGTTGAAATTTTGATCTAGCATATCGTTTGCTTTTAGGATAGATTTGGCGTGTGAGCTTATGCTTAAAATTGGGCTAAATGCGGTGCGTGGATTTTGCATTATGGTTGAGATGATTTTGCTTGGATTTTTTACTGGCTCGTTGTTAAAATTTAGCGTTATTTTGCCACTTGTGCCGTTTGTAAAAATTCCAAAAATTCCGGTGGCACAAAGGCTTTTACCCACTCCACTTTTGCCAATTAGTGCGGTTACTATGCCACGTTTTAGGCTAAAACTTATATCATCTACGATTATTTTATCCTGTGCTTTTATGCTTAGATTTTTTACTTCAAGCATTGCTTAACTCCTCAAAATCGCCACTATCTAGCCTATCACGCAGATAATCTCCAGCGATATTAAAACTTGCAACGCACAAAAATAGTGCAATGCCTGGATAGTAAATCAGATGTGGAGCACTAAATAAAAATTCCTTCGCATCGCTTATCATTATGCCCCATTCAGCGTCTGGTGCTTTTACACCAAGCCCTAAAAAACTAAGCCCTGATATATGAAGCATAATATGCCCAATATCAAGCGTCGCAAGGATTATGCACTGAGAGGCTATGACTCTTAGCATATTTTGTTTAAAATTTGCAACTCCACTTGCCCCACAAAGTTTGCTTGCTAGGACGTATTCTTTGTTTTTTAGGCTTAAGACTATCGATCTTATAAATCTTGCATACCACGCCCAGTGCGTAATGGCAATGGCTATTATGATATTTAGAGTTCCTGAGCCAAATATGCTGACTAAAAAAAGTGCTAAAACTATGGTTGGAATACCAAAAAATAGATCGCAAATTCTCATTAATGCTTGATCTATTTTTCCGCCCATAAAACCAGCCACACCACCAGCCACACCACCAAAAACTAGCACTAAAAATAGTGTCAAAAAGACGCAAAAAAACGATACTCTTGCCCCATAAATAAGCCTTGAGAATATGTCTCTGCCAAGATGATCTGTGCCTAAGATATATGTTTGACTTGGATCTAAAAATTTAGCTTCTAAATTTATAGCAGTCGGATCAAAAGGGGCTATAAGTGGTGCAAATATCGCTAGAAAAAGCATTAAAATTATCGTGAAACAAGCAAATATGAGTAGAAATTTTCTCATTTTGTATGCCTTAGCCTTGGATCGATGAGTATGTAAAGTATGTCGGTGATTATATTACTAACGATAAAGACCGCGCAAAAAAGTATCATAAAACAGAGTATAACCGGGTAGTCGTTGCTAGAAACCGCATTTATGATAAATGTGCCAACACCAGGATAAGCAAAGACATTTTCAACAACTATCGCTGCTCCTAAAAGCTCTCCAAAGTGCATACCTACGGCTGTTATAACAGGCAAAAGGGCGCTTTTTAGGATAAATTTAAATGTTAGCTCACTGCCTTTAACCCCACGCATTTTTGCATAAAGCACGTGTCGTTGGCTCATCGTGCTTAGGATATTTGCCCTAATAAGTCTGGCATTTATACAAAGCGACATCAGGCTCATCGCAAATGCTGGCATTATGAGGTGCAAAAACGTGCCAGAGCCAAAAGGTGGCAAGAGCTGAAATTTTACAGAAAATACGCTAATAAGAACAAACCCAAGCCAAAAATTTGGCACACTAACGCCGACAAACGCGAAAAATCTAGTAAAATGGTCGATAAAATGATCTTTTTTAAATGCTGAAGCTATACCAAGTATAAGCGAGAAAACGAGCGTAAAACAAAGCGATAAAAGCACGAGCTTAATGCTGTTTTTAAAATAATAAAGCATTAATGGCGAAACCTCTTTGCCGGTTATATAAGATATGCCAAAATTTAGCCTAAGCGCGTCGCCTAGCCACAAAAAATACTGCATAAATAATGGTTTATCAAGCCCTAAATACGCCCTAGCTTCAGCTAAGGCCTCTTTTGTTGGGGCTATGCCTGAGGCGGTTAGATAGCTAAGTGCCGCGTCGGTGCCGTTTAATCTAAGAATAAAAAACACCACAAACGACACGCCAAGTAGCGTGAAAATGGCAAAAAATATACGCTTTATGATTAAAATTTTCATCTTTTAAACATCTTGTCAAACGGAACGTGGTTGCTTATGGCTTTTGCATTTACTCCGTCTAAATTTTTAGAGCTAATTGCGATGTTTGTCTCAAAGCTAATAGGTATGTATATTGCCTCATCGTGTAGCGTTTTTAAGGCACTTTTGATGAGTTTGGCGCTATTTTGTGAGCCATCTAAAATTTTGGTTATATTTGCGTCAAGTTCGGCTTTTTGTTTTAATCCAAGCTGTGCTTGATAATCGGCGTGCGATATCGTTCTCATCGAGCCTAGGAAAATTTCAGGATCGTATGGCACACCCCAGGTTTCATTAAATATTAGATGAAAGTCTCCGCTTTGTTGTTTTTTGTAAAATATGCTACTTTCATCAGCCTTTAGCGATAGTTTTACACCAATTTTCTTAAAATCATTTTGTAAAATTTCGCCAATTGATTTTTTAATAGCGTCAGTGCCGATATATACGAGATTTATCTCAAGTTTTTGACCATTTTTTTCTCTTATGCCGTCTTTTGTCATCTTATAGCCATCTTGCTCTAAAATTTCATTTGCCATTTTAGTGTTAAATTCGTATGGTTTTAGGCCCACGTCGCAGTTTTTAAGAGTGGTTGAGAACAAAAAATCCGCCTTTTTTTGAGTGTTAAAAAATACAGATTTTACAAGAGCGTCTTTATCCACCGCCATATTTAGGGCTTTTCTCACGCTTAGGTTGTTTGTTGGAAATTTGTTTGAGTTTATGGCGATGACTAGTGTGTTTATGGGTGCTGAAATTTCTACGTTAAATTCGCTCTTTAGACTCTCTATAGCGTCAAGTGGGATTTGTTCGCTTGAGTAGATTAGATCCGCTTGTTTTGTTTTTAAAGCCAAAATTTTGGTGCTTGGATATGGTATAACTTTGCTTACTATTTTGTCTATTTTTGCTGCTTCGCCCCAGTATTTTTCATTTTTGATGAATGTATCGCTCACTCCAGCAACTGAGCTTTCAAGCTTAAATTTGCCAGTGCCTACTGGTGCTTTTATCCCGTCCTTGCTTGAGCCGTTGATGAGGGAATTTGGCGAAATAAAGCGAAATGGGCGTATTAAACTTAGCTCTTTTGGCGTTGGCTCATAGGGTTTTAGGATATTTAAAGCGATAGTTTTGTCGTCTAAAATTTCAACACTTTGTATAATGTTTGCAAGTTCTAGCCAACTATGCCTTTTTCTATTTTCTATAATGGCGTCAAAATTTGCCTTTACCGCAATCGCGTCAAATTTCACCCCATCGGTAAAATACACATCGTCTCTAAGCGTAAAAATATAGCGTTTGCCATCATTTTCTATGCGGTAATTAGTGGCTAAAAGTGGCGATATGGTGCCATTTTCATCGTATTTAAAAAGCCCCTCGTAGAGCATATCTTGTGCAAACATCTCATTTGGCGAATAAAGATGCGGATTTAGCTCGCCAACATTTTTTGAAGTTACAAAATTTAGCGTATTTTGCGCTATTGCTTGTATTATTAATGCTAATAATATTAATAAAGCTCTAAATAACATAATTACTCCTAAAATATAATATAAAAATAAGTTTATTCACATTATATATATTTTAGTATTATTTGTCAATATTCTATGAAGATTTTGCTTACATTATATATTATAAATTTTAATTTTTGCATAGAATGTATTTATTTTAGATTTTAATATTATTTTATATTTTTTAAGCCCCTTTTAAGCAACTCTCTTATATAATTCCAGCTCACGAGTTGAGAGAAACCACCTTTAACCTTCTGAGTTAATAAAGCCTTTCTTTTTTATCGTTGTTCTTTTAAATTATTAATGTTAAACTATTAGTCAATCTTTGAAATCTAAACAAGTGATCGATTGAGCCAGTTTGCTTATTTTAGCAAACTAAAACTAATAAATAAAAAACAAAAGTTTTTAGATTAAAAACTTCATATAACATTTGACCTAGATTAAAGATAATGTTTAAAAACATTGTTATTTGATTGCGTTAGCAATCTATATTCTTTAGGTGGGTCAAGGGAGCGTAGCTCCTTGTCGTAAAGATGAGCTTTGCTCATCTGCGAAATTAATATGGAGAGTTTGATCCTGGCTCAGAGTGAACGCTGGCGGCGTGCCTAATACATGCAAGTCGAACGGAGATTAAGTAGCTTGCTATTTAATCTTAGTGGCGCACGGGTGAGTAATGTATAGCTAATCTGCCCTATGCAGGAGGACAACAGTTAGAAATGACTGCTAATACTCCATACTCCTTCTTAACATAAGTTAAGTCGGGAAAGTTTTTCGGCATAGGATGAGGCTATATTGTATCAGCTAGTTGGTGAGGTAATGGCTCACCAAGGCTATGACGCATAACTGGTCTGAGAGGATGATCAGTCACACTGGAACTGAGACACGGTCCAGACTCCTACGGGAGGCAGCAGTAGGGAATATTGCTCAATGGGGGAAACCCTGAAGCAGCAACGCCGCGTGGAGGATGACACTTTTCGGAGCGTAAACTCCTTTTGTTAGGGAAGAACCATGACGGTACCTAACGAATAAGCACCGGCTAACTCCGTGCCAGCAGCCGCGGTAATACGGGGGGTGCAAGCGTTACTCGGAATCACTGGGCGTAAAGGACGCGTAGGCGGATTATCAAGTCTCTTGTGAAATCCTATGGCTTAACCATAGAACTGCTTGGGAAACTGATAATCTAGAGTGAGGGAGAGGCAGATGGAATTGGTGGTGTAGGGGTAAAATCCGTAGAGATCACCAGGAATACCCATTGCGAAGGCGATCTGCTGGAACTCAACTGACGCTAAGGCGTGAAAGCGTGGGGAGCAAACAGGATTAGATACCCTGGTAGTCCACGCCCTAAACGATGTATACTAGTTGTTGCTAAGCTAGTCTTGGCAGTAATGCACCTAACGGATTAAGTATACCGCCTGGGGAGTACGGTCGCAAGATTAAAACTCAAAGGAATAGACGGGGACCCGCACAAGCGGTGGAGCATGTGGTTTAATTCGAAGATACGCGAAGAACCTTACCCGGACTTGATATCCAACGAATTCTGTAGAGATACGGAAGTGCTAGCTTGCTAGAATGTTGAGACAGGTGCTGCACGGCTGTCGTCAGCTCGTGTCGTGAGATGTTGGGTTAAGTCCCGCAACGAGCGCAACCCACGTATTTAGTTGCTAACGGTTAGGCCGAGCACTCTAAATAGACTGCCTTCGCAAGGAGGAGGAAGGTGTGGACGACGTCAAGTCATCATGGCCCTTATGTCCGGGGCGACACACGTGCTACAATGGCATATACAATGAGACGCAATATCGCGAGATGGAGCAAATCTATAAAATATGTCCCAGTTCGGATTGGAGTCTGCAACTCGACTCCATGAAGCCGGAATCGCTAGTAATCGTAGATCAGCCATGCTACGGTGAATACGTTCCCGGGTCTTGTACTCACCGCCCGTCACACCATGGGAGTTGATTTCACTCGAAGTCGGAATGCTAAACTAGCTACCGCCCACAGTGGAATCAGCGACTGGGGTGAAGTCGTAACAAGGTAACCGTAGGAGAACCTGCGGTTGGATCACCTCCTTTCTAGAGTACAAACTGATAAGTCTCACAACTATCAGTTCATAAAGGAATATCTCAATTGATCCTTGTTTAGTTTTGAAAGATTGACAGCTAATAAAGATACTCTGAAATTTAAAGCAATTGTATTTTTTTATTTTAAAATTCAGTTATTGCTTTTTAAATTTTTAAAGATATCGTTGTGATATTATTTTTTATTAGACGAGGTGAATTTTAAAAAATCAAGGGAGTTACCTTATTGGTAATGACCGCAGATTTATTAAAATTCAACGAAGTATAATGAAAAATAATGAGCAAGAAGGGGAATTAGCTCAGCTGGGAGAGCGCCTGCTTTGCACGCAGGAGGTCAGCGGTTCGATCCCGCTATTCTCCACCATAATAGTATGCGAAGTTATTTTTTCTTTAAACGATGAAAAGCGACCGAGCGACAAGGAGCGTAGATATGCTACGTAACGCAGTTGTGAGTGAGCTTTAAAGAAGTGTAAAGAAAAAGAACGAGTAAGAGGGCCTATAGCTCAGCTGGTTAGAGTGCACCCCTGATAAGGGTGAGGTCACAAGTTCAAGTCTTGTTAGGCCCACCATAAAGCTTACTATAAGTTTTATTAGCTATAATTCACTCCCCAATAAAAAGGGTTTAATTGGTTTAACTTAGAAATCTAAATCAAGTTTTTAATTCTAAAAATTTGATTTAGATTTTTTAATCTAAATGTTCATTTATTTATCATTGTTAAGAGTCACAAGCAAGTTTTAATAAAAACAATTTTACAGGACTTGTTAAAGATCTAAGATTTTAATCTCTTGCATTAAATGCAAAAGTTTGACATCACAAGATATTATGGGATTTAAAACTTATCCATTGTATCTGTCAATGCTTTCCGTCTTGGAGTTTAAAATTTAGATGTAGTAATAAAAGGCAAACAACTAAAATTTACGGCAACGCCGAAAGCGTTGGTGTGCTTTAGGGGTTTCCAAAGGGCGTAGCTCTTTGGTCGCAAAGACGGACTTGTTCGTCTGCGAAGTTAAAAAAATATTATCTTTAACAAGGAAGTGATGCGAATTAGAATATAAACATATACTAATAAAAGGTAAGCTACTAAGAGTAAGTGGTGGATGCCTTGGCTAGTAGAGGCGATGAAAGACGTGCCAGGCTGCGATAAGTCTCGGGGAGCCGTCAAGGGGCTTTGATCCGGGAATTTCTGAATGGGGCAACCCAACTGATAGAGATGTCAGTTACCATATAATGGAGCGAACGTTGGGAATTGAAACATCTTAGTACCAACAGGAAAAGAAATCAATAGAGATTACGCTAGTAGCGGCGAGCGAACGCGTAAGAGGGCAAACCACTAGTTTACTAGTGGGGTTGTAGGACTGCAATATAGACTAAACAAAGCTAATAGAATAACCTGGAAAGGTTAAGCGTAGAGGGTGATACTCCCGTATATGAAAGCGATGTTTTACTTAGCAGTATCCTGAGTAGGGCGGGACACGTGATATCCTGTCTGAAGCTGGGTCGACCACGATCCAACCCTAAATACTACTACTAGACCGATAGTGCACAAGTACCGTGAGGGAAAGGTGAAAAGAACTGAGGTGATCAGAGTGAAATAGAACCTGAAACCATTTACTTACAATCATTCAGAGCCCTATGATTTATCAGGGTGATGGACTGCCTTTTGCATAATGAGCCTGCGAGTTGTGGTGTCTGGCGAGGTTAAGGAAACCCGGAGCCGTAGCGAAAGCGAGTCTTAATAGGGCGATTAGTCAGATGCTGCAGACCCGAAACGATGTGATCTATCCATGAGCAGGTTGAAACCGGTGTAAGAACCGGTGGAGGACCGAACCCGCTGGCGTTGAAAAGCCATGGGATGACTTGTGGATAGGGGTGAAAGGCCAATCAAACATCGTGATAGCTGGTTCTCTCCGAAATATATTTAGGTATAGCGTTGTGTCGTAACACTAGGGGGTAGAGCACTGAATGGGCTAGGGCATACACCAATGTACCAAACCCTATCAAACTCCGAATACCTAGTGTGTAATCACAGCAGTCAGGCGGCGAGTGATAAAATCCGTCGTCGAGAGGGGAACAACCCAGACTAACAGCTAAGGTCCCTAAATCTCATTTAAGTGGAAAACGATGTGGAGTTACTGAAACAACCAGGAGGTTGGCTTAGAAGCAGCCATCCTTTAAAGAAAGCGTAATAGCTCACTGGTCTAGTGATTCTGCGCGGAAAATATAACGGGGCTAAAATGAGTACCGAAGCTTTAGACTTAGTTTTACTAAGTGGTAGGAGAGCGTTCTATTCAGCGTTGAAGGTGTACCGGTAAGGAGCGCTGGAGCGGATAGAAGTGAGCATGCAGGCATGAGTAGCGATAATTGGGGTGAGAATCCCCAACGCCGTAAGCCCAAGGTTTCCTACGCGATGCTCGTCATCGTAGGGTTAGCCGGGTCCTAAGCAAAGTCCGAAAGGGGTATGCGATGGAAAATTGGTTAATATTCCAATGCCAACATTATTGTGCGATGGAAGGACGCTTAGAGTTAAAGGAGCCAGCTGATGGAAGTGCTGGTCGAAAGGTGTAGGTTGAGTTACAGGCAAATCCGTAACTCTTTATCCGAGACCCCACAGGCGTTTGAAGTTCTTCGGAATGGATGACGAATCCTTGATACTGTCGAGCCAAGAAAAGTTTCTAAGTTTAGATAATGTTGCCCGTACCGTAAACCGACACAGGTGGGTGGGATGAGTATTCTAAGGCGCGTGGAAGAACTCTCTTCAAGGAACTCTGCAAAATAGCACCGTATCTTCGGTATAAGGTGTGCCTAACTTTGTGAAGGATTTACTCCGTAAGCATTGAAGGTTACAACAAAGAGTCCCTCCCGACTGTTTACCAAAAACACAGCACTCTGCTAACTCGTAAGAGGATGTATAGGGTGTGACGCCTGCCCGGTGCTCGAAGGTTAATTGATGGGGTCAGCAGCAATGCGAAGCTCTTGATCGAAGCCCGAGTAAACGGCGGCCGTAACTATAACGGTCCTAAGGTAGCGAAATTCCTTGTCGGTTAAATACTGACCTGCATGAATGGCGTAACGAGATGGGAGCTGTCTCGAAGAGGGATCCAGTGAAATTGTAGTGGAGGTGAAAATTCCTCCTACCCGCGGCAAGACGGAAAGACCCCGTGGACCTTTACTACAGCTTGATACTGCTATTGGGATAAAGATGTGCAGGATAGGTGGGAGGCTTTGAGTATATGACGCCAGTTGTATATGAGCCATTGTTGAGATACCACTCTTTTTTATTCTGATAGCTAACTAGCTTGCGTTATCCGCAAGTAGGACAATGTCTGGTGGGTAGTTTGACTGGGGCGGTCGCCTCCCAAAATGTAACGGAGGCTTACAAAGGTTGGCTCAGAACGGTTGGAAATCGTTCGTAGAGTATAAAGGTATAAGCCAGCTTAACTGCGAGACATACACGTCAAGCAGGGACGAAAGTCGGTCTTAGTGATCCGGTGGTTCTGTGTGGAAGGGCCATCGCTCAAAGGATAAAAGGTACCCCGGGGATAACAGGCTGATCTCCCCCAAGAGCTCACATCGACGGGGAGGTTTGGCACCTCGATGTCGGCTCATCGCATCCTGGGGCTGGAGCAGGTCCCAAGGGTATGGCTGTTCGCCATTTAAAGCGGTACGCGAGCTGGGTTCAGAACGTCGTGAGACAGTTCGGTCCCTATCTGCCGTGGGCGTAAGAAGATTGAGGAGAGTTGACCCTAGTACGAGAGGACCGGGTCGAACGAACCACTGGTGTACGAGTTGTCCTGCCAAGGGCATCGCTCGGTAGCTACGTTCGGATGTGATAAGAGCTGAAAGCATCTAAGCTCGAAGCCAACTCCAAGATGAATCTTCTTTTAAGAGCTCTAGTAGACTACTAGTTTGATAGGCTGGGTGTGTAATTGATGAAAGTCATTTAGCTGACCAGTACTAATAGCTCGTTTGCTTATCTTTTTAAGCATCACTTCCTTGTTAAGGATAAAATCTTGCTACGTCTTTTTGCTTTATACTGCGTTAGATTTTAATTCAGCTTCGGTCACTACCGATAAGGTAGCTCCCTCGCTTCGTTAAAATCCGCCTTGTCTAAACCAAAAATACTTGCAATCTTTCTTGCAAATACTTTGCAGGAATTTACCTTAAACAAGAAAAAGTTTTTTTAAAACGCTTTACTCTTAACAAACCAAATCAGTGTTAAATAAGACTTATGAGTAAGTTTTATTTAACACTGCTCGTGGCTATACAGACGAGGAAACGCCTTGCTCCATCTCGAACCAAGAAGCTAAGCTCGTCATGGCTGATGATACTCCCCCTTACTGGGGTGCTGGGAAAGTAGGTCGCTGCGGGCTTTGTGTTTATATTTGTCTGCTACTTTTTAAAATCATTTTTTAGTTTCTATCTTTTTAATTTTTTTATTTGTTTTTAGGTTTTAAACTTCTAGTGTTTTATTGTTCTAGAATTTTTACTTTTTTATTTTTTAGTTATTTTTAGAGGGTTGGTTTTTTAATATTATTGTGTTGTTTAGAGTATTTATATCAATTGGTGTTGTTTGGGTTTGTAGATTTCTTGCGTTGTAGGATTATGTAAATATAGAGAACATTGTAAATTTACCAAGTAAAGCAAAGAGTTAAAAATATTTCAAATTTCCATTTGAGATATTAAGCGAAAGTAAAAAGCATATTAAAAAACACTTAATGCATTCACAAATAGTATATCTAGTAGAAATTTAACCAAACTTCATTATAAGTCTACTTAGAACTACGCGTAAAATAGCACCAAAAATCCACCAAGTCTTAAAAATTAAACTTATTACTTCATCGCTTCATCAACAGCCTGACAAATAGTATGTATGCAAAGAATATGCATCTCTTGGATGCGTGGTGTATCATTTGTAGGCATTACTAAATTTAGCTCACACATCTCATTCATCGCTCCGCCACCTTTGCCTGAAAGTCCTAGTGTTTTTACACCTAGTTTTTTAGCCACTTCTATGGCATTTAGGACGTTTTTACTATTGCCACTAGTTGAGATAGCTACAAGCAAGTCGCCATTTCTTGCAAGGGCTTGTGTTTGACGAGAAAAGACTAGGTCATATCCGTAGTCGTTACGATAAGGAAATTTGCGAAAAACCATTCTCTATGCGCTAGCGAGATAAAAATCGCCATAGAAGTACTTAAGTCGCAAGATGTGGGTAAAGTCTTTATCCGCTACAAGCAAGGGTGCTGTAGTTATGGATAGATATCAAGGCGATGATTTTTCTAGGTAATATAAGATAATAAATTTTGGTCGTGAGAGGATAACTATTTTGAAAAAGAGCATAAAGCATCACTTAGCGATGCACTCATGTTTTAAATTTAATTGGCAATAAGGATAAATATTTCTCAAAATAAAATAGCTATTTAGACAATGAAAATACCTACTGGAAATAATTGCACTTTGATTTACGCTAATCAAAATGTTACCAAACGTCCTTATACGCTTATAAATTTGTCTGTTGTACTTTTGGCTACAATCTCATCTATAAAAACTATATTTGATGACAAATTTAGGTGAGGGTGTTATTGCAAAATAAACACCATTGTTGTAGGTTTAGTTAAGCAAATTAGATAGCACTGCTTTGCGTGACCCTATATGAGCTATAAAAGAAGCCTTTTAGATGATTACTACAACGAGCTAATTAAAATATAGCTCTAACTCTCATAAACACCGACTGATAAAATTTTATCCATTCTTTTTGCGATTAGCTCATCAATGCCTAGGGATTGTAGCTGTGCTATTTGTGATACAAAATACTCACCTATTGCTTTTGCAGCATTGTCTTTATCTCTGTGAGCACCGTTTATCGGTTCAGGTATCACGTCATCGATTAGTTTTAGGGATTTTAGATCATCGGCTGTGATTTTCATAACCTTTGTGGCTTGTTCTTGCTTTGCTGGGTCGTTCCAAAGTATGGCAGCACAGCCCTCCGGAGAGATGACTGAAAATACCGAGTTTTTCATCATCGCAAGTCTATCAGCAACACCTATTGCCAATGCTCCACCGCTGCCACCTTCGCCGATGACTACGGCTATTGTTGGAGTTTTTAAATTTGCAAATTCAAAAAGATTTCTAGCGATTGCCTCGCTCTGTCCACGCTCCTCAGCTCCCACGCCAGGATATGCACCCGGAGTGTCTATTAAAAACAATATAGGGATTGAGAATTTCTCGGCTATTTTAGCAGCTCTTAGAGCCTTTCTATATCCCTCTGGATGAGGCATACCAAAATTGCGTTTTAGCTTATTTTTTGTGCCTCTGCCTTTTTGTTCGCCTATTACCATGACTCTGTGTCCACCAAGGTATCCTAAGTAGCAGACTATTGCAGGGTCATCTCTAAAGGCTCTATCTCCGTGAATTTCGTAGTAGTTACTAAGCAGAAGCTTAATATAATCTATCGAGTATGGTCTATCTGGATGACGTGCTAGTTGCAAACGCTGATATTCGTTTAAATTTTTATAAACCTTTGCAACCTCTTTTTCTAAATTTTTATTTAGAATTTCAACAGCGTGACTATCGCCTTTAATTTTTGCACTAGCGATATCGTCATCTATCTGTTTTATGCTCTTTTCAAAATCCAAATAGCTTGACATTTTCAATCCACTTTCTTAAAAATAACAGATCCGTTTGTGCCACCAAAACCAAATGAGTTGCTCATAACAGCCTTTAACTCCGCTTTTCTAGCTACGTTTGGCACATAGTCTAAGTCGCAATCAGGATCTGGAGTGATTTGATTTATGGTTGGTGGGATAATGCCATCACGTATCGCCATAACCGAAATGACCGCTTCAATCGCACCAGCACCGCCTAGACAGTGTCCGGTTTGCCCTTTTGTTGAGCTTACTGGTGGGCAGTTTGCGCCAAAAATTTCCTTTAGGGCTGCTGTTTCATTTTTGTCATTTGTAGGTGTTGAAGTGCCGTGAGCATTCACGTAGTCAATCTTTAAATTTCCAGCCATATTCAGAGCTTGTCTCATCGCACTCGCTGGGCCTTCAAGCGTTGGTGAAGTGATATGGTGAGCGTCCCCGCTCTCGCCAAGACCAACTATCTCAGCGTAAATTTTAGCACCTCTAGCTTTTGCCTCTTCATACTCTTCAAGCACCAAAGCTCCAGCGCCTTCGCCCATAACAAAACCATCTCTATCGCCGTCAAACGGGCGTGATGCGTGTTCTGGGTCATCATTTCTTGTTGAAAGCGCTTTCATCGCAGCAAAACCACCTACGCCTACGGCACAGATTGTCGATTCAGCACCGACGACTAGCATTTTTTTTGCCTGTCCTATCATTATGCACTTTGCACCTTGTGAGAGTGCGTGAGTCCCTGCCGCACAAGCGGTAACACTTGATAAATTTGGTCCTTGAAGTTTATGATTTATCGAAACTATACCGCCAAGCATATTAACAAGTGCCGACGGAATAAAAAATGGAGAAATTTTTCTCACACCCTTTTCTAAAAGTGTTTGAGAGTTTTTCTCAATATTTGGTAGACCGCCGATACCAGCAGCCGAGCTTACGCCAAATGTTGTGCTATCAAAGTCGCCAAAATTTGCGTCCTCCATAGCCTCTTTTGCAGCCTTTGCACCAAGTTGTATGAAGCGATCTACTTTTTTAACTTCTTTGCCATCAAATACACTAAGTGGATCAAAGTCTGTAATCTCAGCAGCAATCTGCACCGGAAAATCGCTAACATCAAACGAAGTTATGCGTTTTACGCCAGTTTTGCCATCGCAAATAGCCTTAAAAGAGCTCTCTTTATCAAGCCCAAGTGCGGTTATCATACCTATGCCTGTTACTACGACTCGCTTCAATACTTCTCCTTTAACAAGGCTTATTTGCCAAGTTTTTCTATATAAGTTACAACGTCAGAAATGCTTATAAGTTTTTCTGCTTCACCATCAGGAATTTCAATACCAAATTTCTCTTCAAGAGCCATAACAAGCTCAACAACGTCAAGGCTATCAGCGCCTAGGTCTTCAATGATTTTTGATTCTAGTTTCACAGCATTTGGCTCAACGCTTAGCTGCTCCACAACTACATCTCTAACATCTTCAAATATTGCCATTTTTGTTCTCCTTATAAAAAAATCGTGCCTATTTTATAATATTTAAACTTAAATAAAGCCTTACATATAAAGTCCGCCGTTTATTTTAAGCACATCGCCAGTGATATAACTTGCGTGATCGCTTAATAAAAACGCGACAGCTTCGGCGATCTCGCGTGGTTCTCCAAGTCTTTTTAGTGGGATGCTATTTACATAGCTTTGTTTTATCTCGTCACTTAAAACAGCTGTCATATCTGTCTGTATAAAGCCTGGTGTGACGCAGTTAAAGCGAACGTTTCTACTTGCACCTTCTTTGGCAAAACTCTTGCTCATTGCTATCATTCCACCTTTGCTGGCCGAGTAATTAACTTGTCCGGCATTACCCATCTCGCCGACTATCGAAGCAACATTTACAACTGCTCCAAAACGCTTTTTGCTCATCACTTTAAGTGCCTCACGACAACCGATAAATGTTGAAGTTAGATTTGCGTCTAGAATGCTAGTAAATTCGTCAGTTTTCATACGAAGTGCGAGTTTGTCATTTGTGATACCTGCGTTATTTACAAGATAGCTTAACTCGCCGTCACTATCAACGATCAAATTTATGCCCTTTATAAACTCGTCTTCATCTGTAACGTCAAATTTTATGACTGCTGCCACACCGCCATTTTTGTTTATCTCGTCAGCCAAAGCGTCTGCGATTTCTGGTTTTGAGCGGTAGTTTATCCACACTTTTAGCCCCATTTGTGCTAAAGTCCTTGCAATCTGTGCTCCGATACCGCGACTTGCACCAGTGATTAACACATTTTTTCCTGAAAATTTCATATTTATCCTTTTATAATTTAAATTTTAAACCTCGTATTTTAGCAAAAAAATTTTAAAATAGTGGCTCATCCATCTCTTTTGGAATTTCAAGTTCCATTATTTTTAGTACCGACGAAGCGACGTTTGCTAGTCCCAAGCCACTTTTTAACTCGCTGACATTTTGCGCCAAAATAAAGCAGAACACGTCAAAAGTCGTGTGATTTGTAAGCATCTCGCCGTTTTCATCACGCATAGCTTCGCAGTTGCCGTGATCGCTAGTTTGCACGTAGGCATAGCCGTTTTCTTGTGCTGATTTTAAAATTTTACCCAAACACTCATCAACAGCTTCAACGGCTTTAACTGAGGCGTCAAAATCGCCAGTGTGTCCGACCATATCGCCGTTTGCGAAATTTACCACGATGAAGTCAAAGCCGGAATTTATAGCGTTTAAAACGGCACTGCAAACTTCGTCCGCGCTCATTTGTGGTATTTTATCGTATGTGGCGACCTTTGGGCTAGGCACGAGAAGCCTAGTTTCATTCTCCACCATATCCTCAACGCCACCATTAAAGAAAAAGGTAACGTGTGCGTATTTTTCGGTTTCAGCAGTATGAAACTGCGTTTTTTTAGCGTCCGATATAACTTGGGCAAGAGTATTTTTTAGCTCATCTTTTTTAGTTAAAACTGGGTAGCTAAATTTAGCGTCATATTCGGTCATTGTGATGATATTTTTTAGCACAAATGGGCGATTAAATGCACTAAAATCATCATCTCCAAAAGCCAAGGTTAGCTCTCTTGCTCTATCGTTTCTAAAATTTATAAACACCACGCCATCATCAGCCTTTATGCCGTTAAAATCGCCAAATGTAGCAGGTTTTATAAATTCATCAAACTCGCCCTTTTCATAGCTTTGTTTTATATACTCGCTTGGTTTTATGTTAAGTGGCGAAAGCACCCCAAAATACGCATCATACGCCTCTTTTATCCTCTCCCAGCGATTATCCCTATCCATAGCGTAAAAGCGACCGCAAACGCTTGAAATTTTTAGCTCTTTTTCGCCGTTTTTTACAAACTCAAAGGCTGATTTTGGCAAGACATCCCTGCCGTCAGTGATGATATGAGCGTGGGCGTTGCAACCTGCATTTTTTGCTAAATTAAAAAGTGCGTGAAAATGCGATAAATGCGAATGCACACCGCCGTTTGAGTAAAGTCCGATGATATGGATATTTTTGCATTTTTTAAATAAATTTTGTAAATTTTCATCACGCAAAAAGTCGCCATTTTCTATCGCTTTATCGATTTTTACTAAATTTTGATACAAAATTCGTCCAGCACCAATGGTCATATGCCCAACTTCTGAGTTGCCCATTTGCCCATCTGGTAGCCCCACGGCAAGTCCAGATGTCTTTAGTAAAGTGTGCGGTGCGTTCTTAAATAGCCAGTCGTATGTTGGCTTTTTTGCCGCTGCAAATGCGTTGAAATTTTCGCTTTTGTTGTGTCCTATGCCGTCAGTGATGACAAGTATAGTTTTTTGCCCCATTTTAGCTCCGTAAATTTATGAAAATTTTAGTGGCATTATACTAAAATCAACCTTTTTTAAAATAAAGGCAAAATTTTGTTTTACTATCTTTATGAACTCATAAATTTAAATTTTTTTCAATACTTAACCGTTCGTGCCGGTATGGCATTTTTCATCGCATTTTTTATAGCGATTTATGCTATGCCAAAATTTATCGCTTGGGCAAAGGCAAAAAATGCAAGTCAGCCTATATATGAGTTAGCCCCAAAAACGCATCAAGAAAAGGGCAAAACACCTACAATGGGCGGACTTGTGTTTGTAAGCACGGCAGTTTTGGCAAGCATTCTTTGTGCTAGACTTGATAACGCCTACGTGCTTATTTCGCTTTTGACGCTTCTTGGGTTTTGTGGGATTGGTTTTTTTGATGATTATTCAAAGATTGTTGGGCGAAAAAATCACGCTGGGCTTAGCCCAAAGGCAAAGATGATATCGCTTTTGGTGCTATCTTTTGCTGTTTGTGGATTGCTCTATTTTTGCACTGATTTAGGCGGTGCATTTTACGTGCCGTTTTATAAATTTTCACTCTTTGATATGGGAATTTTTAGCGTGTTTTTTTGGGTTTTGGTGCTTGTAGCAACATCAAATTCTGTAAATTTAACCGACGGACTTGACGGACTTGCAGCAGTGCCAAGCATTTTTTCGCTAATCACGCTTGGCGTTTTTGCATATCTTAGCGGTCACGCCGTGTTTAGCTCGTATCTTTATTTGCCAAAAGTTGCAAATTTGGGTGAAGTTATAATTGTAGCTTCTGCGATGATTGGCGGATTGCTCGGGTTTTTATGGTACAACTGCTATCCAGCACAGATTTTTATGGGCGATAGTGGTAGTCTTAGTATTGGCGGATTTATCGGACTTATGGGCGTTATGAGTAAAAATGAGGTGCTTTTAATTTTGGTAGGTTTTGTCTTTGTGATTGAAACTTTAAGTGTGATTTTGCAAACCACAAGCTACAAATACCGAAATAAAAAGCGGATATTTTTAATGGCACCAATTCATCATCACTTTGAGATGAAAGGCTGGGCTGAAAATAAGATAATCATTAGATTTTGGATTATTGCGTTGCTTGCAAATTTGGTTGCGTTAATTGCGTTAAAGCTTCGCTAAAATACCGCTAAGATTTAAAGGACTTATATGAAAAAAAGCTTATTTGGCTACGGTGGCACGACAAAAGCGATAGCAAAAAGTGGCGGTTGGGATATATTTGACGATAAATTTGAGCAAATTTCGCGCGACGAGTTTGGCAATACTCTGTTGCCTGTTAGTGAGTTTGACGGCTTAAAAAGTGAGCTTGAAATCACAAGTCCCGGTATCGCCCCAAGCCACGAGCTTATTAAAAAGGCTAGAAATTTAATCAGCGAATACGACTATTTTGCGGATATCACGCCATTTTGCGTTTGGATTAGCGGGACAAACGGCAAGACGACCACCACAAAGATGACCCAGCACTTGCTTGAAGGCTACGGCTCGGTCATGGGCGGCAATGTCGGCGTGGCACTTGCAAATCTGGATAAAAATGCCAAAATTTGGGTGTTAGAGACCAGCTCATTTACGATGCACTACACAAAGACCGCAAAGCCGGGTATCTACGTGCTTTTGCCTATCACGCCAGATCATCTTAGTTGGCACGGCGATTTTAGCGAGTATGAAAAAGCCAAGCTAAAACCGCTAAGCGTGATGAGCGAAAATAGTGTGGCGATTTTGCCAAAAATTTACGCAAAAATGCCAACTCTTGCGCACGTGATCGCTTATGAAAATGAAGATGATTTGGCTAAATTTTGTGGAGTTAAAATTGATGAGATAGCCTTTAAAACGCCGTTTTTAATGGACGCACTTTTAGCTTTGTCGGTGCAGAAAATTTTGCTTGATAGGTGCGATGTGGCAGAGCTTAATGGCTTTGTAATTGAGCCAAATAAACTTGAAGAATTTAGCGATAAAATGGGGCGAGTTTGGGTAAATGACACGAAGGCAACAAACATTGATGCAACGATTCAGGCGATAAAACGATATTTTGATAAACCGCTTCATCTCATTTTGGGTGGCGATGATAAGGGTGTGGATTTAAGCCCTGTTTTTGGGGCTTTAAGCGGTATAAATGTGCGAATTTATACAATTGGCTCAAATGCCAAAAAGCTTTTTGATATGAGTAAATCATTTGGTTATGAGTGCGTTCAGTGCGATTTTTTAGAGGTAGCAGTAAGTGAAATTTCAAAGGTTTTAAAACAGGGCGAGATCGCACTTTTAAGCCCGGCTTGTGCTAGTCTTGATCAGTTTAAAAGTTATGCCGAGCGTGGGGATAAATTTAAAGAATTTGTGCTAAATTTATAAAATATTTGTAATTTAAGCTAAAAATTATATTTTTAAATGTATAATCACCTTTCTTTTTAGGTGGTTGGATAGCTCAGTCGGTAGAGCAGCAGACTGAAAATCTGCGTGTCGGCAGTTCGATTCTGCCTCTAACCACCATTTCTTTATAAATCCCAATTTTATCGATATTTTGAAGCTTTAAGGTTTGGCTAGGTACCATCTTGGGTACCATGTTTTAGTAATTTTTCTATTTTTAAAACCATAGCCATACGGTCAAAGCAGATGATATAGTCTAGAATATATATAAAATATTTTTATAAAAATCGAACAACCTAAAAATCTTAATATTTTTTTAACAACAGCCACTTAATCCAAATTAGACAAATGGATAATTCTTATATAAATCTTAAGTTTTTATTCCAGGGATATGGCTAGTAAAATGGTAGCAATCAAAAATTTTCTTATCTGGGCGAGGATACTTTTTGTCTGACAAGTCAGACAAAAGACCTCGTTAGGGATTATCCCTAAAACCCTTTTAAAGCCCATTGCAGAATGTGAAAATCTTATAAATATAGTCGCTAAACGATATCCAAATTTAAAATATGGCTTAGTCGCCTAAAACAGATCATCAAATCTAGTTTAGCATTTCTATCGAATTTATTATCGCTTAACATATTTATCGATACTAGTCTTTTGCATACGTCGTGCGCCGCGGCAGCCTCTTGAAGGTCGCGTTCGTTAAAATATTTAACGTATATGCGTAAAATTTTATTGACGTCTTTGATTACGCCCGTAAAGTCTTCTATCCATTGGACATAATAAACCTTTCTCCAATCCTCCACTTGCTTATCTAACAAAAGACAAACATCTTGCATGTATTGTTTGGCGTTTGCATCCAGAGACACTACCACAACGTCGGCTTCGTTCAATTTACGTCCCAAGGAATAAACTAGATTAAAAAGATCGCTTCTAGCCATTTCGTATTTAGTGATAGGCAGATTTAAATTTAGATCTTCGCCGACACTTTTGAGTTCGCTAGCGTTTTTCGAATTTTTACTCGTCATATTTTCTTTCATAGTTTATCTCCTAAATTAAAACTATTTTAGGAGATTTTATAAAATATCTGTGACAGGTTATGTCATTTTAAATAATCTCTGAGTAGCTCCTCAAATTTATCTCTCAAATTGTTTGGTTCGAGTATCTTTATAAACGGTAGCCAATATTTTACAACCCGCAGTATCTTGTCGTTATAAGCTACTTCTGTGCTTATGATAATTTTATCCTCTTCTTCTTGCACTACTTCGTAGTTTGGCAAAAACTCTTTTCTCTTAAAATACTCCATAGCTTCGTTTTTGATTTCAAGCGTAACCTTAAATTTGGCATCCGAAAACCAGTTTGTGTCGTTTTTTTCGATACGTTTTAAAAACTCGGCGTTTGCAGTAAACGTATCGCCCTTTATCTTTATATGTTTTATTTTAGAGAGAGTGAAATTTTTAAGTTTACCCTCGTGATCTGCTAGCAGATACCATATGCCGCTATTATTTATTAGTTTATACGGGTTTAGTTTGCGCTCTTTACCGTTATATTCACACTCCAAGATACGGTTTTTGATGACTGCGGCACTTACAGCTTCAAAGTCGTCTCTTGAAATTTGTATACTTTCAAACCCTTGGTTTTTGATTAGATAGGCTTTGTTTAGCTTCTCGTTTAAAACGTCGCTGATAAATCTACTGTCTAGCTCTGGAAATAGCGATCTTGCGCCAATTAGCGCGGCAAAGGCTTTTATGTCCTTAAAGCCTAGTTTGCCCAAGAGCGTACTCCTCTAGAAAATACTTGCCGTTTTATTTTTGGATAGGTAGGATACTAAGCCGCTCAAAGTCTCTTAAAATAGTCCTTTTATTTACGCTAAACTCTTCTACGAGCTCGTCTATGCTTAGTCTTTCACCGCTGTTTAGCTTTACTATGATTTGAGTAAGCCTGACGGCGATTTTATCGTGAGAGCGCATTTTAACCTTCCTATTTAAATTTGACGTATTTTAGCTAATTTTTTCCTTGCGACACAACCTGTCGCTATGCAATGCTAAATTTACGTTGTAATTTAAATCAAAGGAGATCAAATGAGTTTAAACGTAGATTTTATCCAAAAGGCTAACGAGGCGGTAGCTAAAGCAAAGAGCTTTAAGATGAGCGAACTAGCGGGTCAAATGCTAAATTTAACCCAAAGCATAAAGCTAACTAAAAACCCATTGACGCAGATGAGCGAGAAATAGACAATATGTACTATAAAGATGCCTTTGGTCCCTTTGGAGACGTAGCAAAAACTATCGGATACGCTGCTAAAACGGCTATGGGACTAGATGAGTATAATGAAATAGACGAGAATATCCTAAAAAAGCTATCTAGGATGGAGAGTAAATTTCACGAAAACTATTTACCTGAGCTGCTTTTAGAAATCGGCAAAGACTACGGCGAGTAGGAAAATGATGCTATAAATTTAGCCATAAACCCGCTAGCCCAGATAGGTCTAGATAAGGCTTTGATCAAATTTTATTGGACGCTAACTCAGCTCCAAATAGCCATAAGCGTTCAAAACCTACAAGCCGGCATGAACGGAAGCAGTAAGGCAAGTGCGATGAAAGAAGCCCTAAGGCAACTGCAGGCTATGGCGCAAAACCTGGCGACTATTGCCGGGGAGTATGATTGGGAGGTAGGCGGAGTGGAATTTTGCGATAAAGTCAAGGAGGAAAAATGAACACGAGTAAGTCTTTTGCAAAAATAAGCGATATTTTAAAACAAATCGCCGATAATACAACTTCATACAAGGACGCCGATGAAGTGTTGGGGTATTACAAAGATAGGTTTGAGAGTTTTGAAAACATTATCAATAATCCCGAGCTAGGCGCAGATGACGATCTTAAATTTAACGAATACTACAAAATAAACGAATGGCTAGCAAAAAGGCAAAAAAGAATAGAAGGGCTAAAATCCAAAAACTCATTTGAGCTTAGCCCTTTGCGCCGAATTTTAAAAATACTCGATCGAGCGCTGAGTAAGATAGTTTGCGAGCTAATAGCGGTGTCGCTCAAGGGAAATGACCAAAGCAAAAATTTAGCGTGCGAGGTCGAGCAACTCATTACCCGCTGGGGCACCGTAGCTGTAGCACAGGCACAAGCAAAAGGTAAAAAGCCGCGCCAAATGCTACTAGAAAAGCCGTAAAATCGGCAGCGCTTTGCTAATAAAATAAGATCTTATTTGGTCTTACTTTTCTACAATAAAGCCATCTTGCTTGCGAGATGCGAAAAAGACCGTAATGAAAAATCAGCTTAAATCAATATCTCCGGGTAAATAGTTAGAAAAAATTTCAACTACCGTATTTTTGTCTTCCCTCTCCAGGAAGCGCAACACTTGATTACAGTATTCTTTATTTTTTAAGTTGAAATAATGCCCTACGCTTTTTACAATTCCTTTTTCATTGAAAATTTTTAATATTTCTACATATTCTTTAGCACTATCATATATTATTAATTTTTCGTTTTTTATATCGTCTATTTTAATTTTTGTATGTATGTCTTCGTATATTGTTTGCAAATCACATATTTCTAGCGTTGATAGTTGATATTTTAATTCCGAAATCACTGCATTATTGATCTGTTGCCGTTTTTGTTTTAAAAATCTATCTTTAATTTGTTTTTCCATTTCTATAAAGTCAAATTTCTCACATGCCATTTTGTTTGACATAAATTCTATAAGCTCTTTCACTATAAACAAGTTCTCAACTTCCGCAACCTCTATTGCAAATACATTATCTTTTTTATATTTAGATATCTCGTATTCTGACCTAAAATCTCTATCTATTAAACCAAACGCTTCATTATCGTGCATATTCTTTATGGCATTAAAAGCTTTTGTGTATTCAATAACCTTTTCACAACTTCCGCAAGGTATTATTTTGTAATTATTGTAGATTAATGCATACAAACGCACGTCTAAACTATTACCATTTCCTTCTACAAAAATTATTCTTTTTCTGCTTCCTAATATATCAAAAAGCATATCCTCGGGAAATATATCATCATTTATGTACTCATATTTCCACATACCCCTATTATATTCTTTTACCCAGATAATGTCTGAACCTGAGTGATTGGCAGCAAATTTTGTGTCGTGAGTTATGTATATAAACAAACAATCGTTTCTAATTCTTTCTAATTCACTCCAAAGCTTATTCATTATTGAACCATGTAAGTGTAACTCTGGTTCATCTATTATTATAGTTTTATTTTCCGGTATACATAAAACTTGTGCCGCCAAATAAAGCACCGAACGTTCACCATCGCTCATCTGTGTTGCAGAATATTTTTCACCATTACAATTGCAAATAGCATAAAATTTGCTATCCTCTTCCATAATGGCTCTATGCGGGAAAATGGCACTCCAAATAGACTTTAATTTATCTAGCGAATTAAGTGGAACATTTGGTTTTTCTTTACCTTCGCATTCAGCCTTTTTACAGTTTTCGACAAACTTTGAATTAGTAGTATTTTTATTGGTCAATAAAGCAGATAATACATAATCAAAATCATCAATAAGTTTTGTCACATATTCTTTACCATCCGACCAACGATAATTTTTATTCAAGGAGTAGCTATTGGATGCATCTTCATTTGCATACATGAAACCATTAACCGAAGCCTTTTCACTTTTTAAAGGGACCTCCTCATGAAAATTTAATTTTCTTTGACCACCTATTCTGTGAATTTTATCTAGATCCTGCTGCTCCATCCATGCTCCAAGTCTGCTTTTGCCAGAACCATTGGCACCTATAATTATTACACTATTACTTTCTGTTGATTTTGGATCAAACCCACCATCTTCTTTTTTTGGTACTTTATATTCAAACACGACATACTCCTAGTTTTAAATTATTAATACAAAAACCCAAACAACCATAGTGGTATCTTATTGCCGACCCCAACTTCAATATCGTCAGCTGCTACATACGAGTTTGGCATATCTTTTATCTGTTCAAAGCTCTTTTTAGCTCCACCTATTTCAAATGTAAAATTATTACCAACCATAAAGTCACCATGTTTGCCCGAGTAAATTTCAGTAATATTTCCAAGCTGATTGGCAAAGAAAGTTTTTCTCACATTGCCCATATCAGGATTATTTAGATACATTAAATTTGTATTTTCAAGGTAAATTTTATCCGCCTTATCCATGTTTTTTATAGCTAGCTCGTTTTTCATGAGAAGCCTTATAAGTCCAGCACCATCAAGCATAGCAAGATACTCTTTTAGTGTTCTATCGTCTCTTATATCAACAAGCGATTTTAGGCTTGAGTAATTTGGTTGATACGGGACGTTTGCACTTATGGCATGGGTTAAGATCTTTAGTTTTCTTGCCGTGTTGCCGTTTAAATTTGGATATATGCTTAAAAGATCACTATCTATCGTGGCTTCTATGCTTTGTCTTAGAGTCTGATAAAAGGCAGTATTATTTGGCATATCGTTATAATATGGATAGTAGCCTACCTTTAGATACTCTCTAAAAAGCCTAATGGCAGCTAGCTCTTTTTGTTTTAAAGTATTAATAATATCAACAGCCATCTCCTGATGGCTTGCGAGCAAATTGTTAAGTTCAACCGCTTCTAAATTTATACCATACCTTAGCCCTAGATACTCCCTAAAGCTCATTCCGTTCATCTTATAAACGATGGCTCTTCTGCTTAGATCGTGAGAGCTCTTTAGTACTTCGAGGGCGGATGAACCCGTAGCTACTATGTTTAGCTCCTTAAAGTTATCGTAAGCGAATTTTAAGATCGCCGATATATCCTTGTTTTTATGAATTTCGTCAAGATATAGGTATTTACCGCCGTTTAGTGCGAATTCTCTTATGATAGAAGTTATATCGTTTGATATCTCTATATCATCTAAGCTCAAATAAAGGCTATCTTTGTTTTTGCTAGCTAGCTGGGCTATAGTAGTAGTCTTTCCTATACCTCTTTGTCCCAGAATAACGATAAGCCTGTGAGATAAATCCTTGGAATCTATAAAATATCTTTTAAATTTATGGTTGTTTAACCTTATAAGGTCATTGCTTTTTAAAAAAAGTTGATCTAACATGGCTTATTCCTAAATTATGTAATACAATACAATTATAGCATAAAAATACATGGAATAAAATACATACAAGATTATTTTTTAAATAAAAACGTGTATTATTGTAAATGACTATATACATTTACATCCAATACTATATCCACAATGGCAATCTAAACCCTTTTTTGACTTATACTATCTTTTTGATCATTGGGATATCGGCATCAAATTCTTTGCGCAAATTCCTACTTTTGCTATCCAGCCGATCTTATTTTGCTTTATGATTAATATCAAGTTGTTGTAGGACATAAGTCGGCACCTTAAAGTTTACACTATTACCACACTACTAGATACAACCTTTATTTTAATTGTCATAAATTTATAAAAACAAACAATATATAACTTAAAATATATTAATCCAAAAAGATAAACATAAAGATTTAAAATCTGCATGTCGAAATAAAACACGCAGATCTTTAATTTTTAAATGGGTGCCATATTGGGTGCCATCTATTTAGACATTTTTAGCAATTATAATAAACTTATATAAAACTTAGAAAAGCGTATTTTAGGGCTTTATAAATCAAAATAAATCTTAAGAAATGCTTAGTAATTCGATTCTGCCTCTAACCACCATTCAACTTATAAAATCAATCTAGATTCAAAACCATACTTAATAAACAAGATAAAAAGCTTTAAAATTTTATATTTTTGGCGAAAAATAATATAAATTATTACGCAGTAGCAATAAAGAATGTGATATGTTTATAAAGATTTAAAGGACTACTTATGAGAGAAAAATTTACAGAATTTAAGGTAGAGGACTACCTTACAAGCGATGAATTGCGTAGGGAGTATTTGAACCAAGTTTTGGCTGACGGAGATATTGATGAACTTAAACGTGCCATATCCAACGTAGCTATAAGTAAGGGTGTAGATTGTAATCAGAGCTGTGATAGTAAAAATGATGAACAAAATTTACAAACAACATAATAAAGGCAAACACGTATTATAGATAATATCAAGTTGTCGTTTCTAAACCATTTTTGCGATTAAATCCCTTATCTTTTGACCTTGTAGTTGCGTTTTAAACTCTATTTTTACACTCTCGCTAATGGTTTTAAAAAACTTTTTTGCGTGAGCTATCTTTTGTTTTTCATCACTACTTAAATCGCGCTCCTCTTTGTTTTTTACCTCAACTATCAAATGCAAAGTCCTATTTGCCGCCCTGTCTTTTATCACGTAAGCAAAGTCCGGGCTATACGAGCCACCACCGCTGACTGGAATTTTGATTGAGTTTTTTGGGATTTTTGTAAAAACGCTTATTGATTCGATGTTTGAGAGTATATTGTCTTTTTCAAGCTCCGAGTCATAATAAATTTCATCAAATAAATAGCTACTTACAGCATCTTTATCATCTTTACAAACGCCTAAATTCCCAGCTTCTATCTCGCTTTTTGGATTGCCGATTCTATCTGTAAATGCAGTTGGATTGATGTTTATTTTGTTTGTGATCTTTTTATACTCAACCGAAAATTTATTAATCGAGTTATCAAGTATAAATTTGCTAAAACCATTTTTGATAAACCTAATCGTTTGATTATTTAAAAATTTATTAATATCCAAATCAGGATTTTTGCCAAAAGCGTTGTGTATAGTGCTGATTTTTGCCTTTAACTCGCTAGATAGTTTAATCAAAAACTCGCCATAAGCCATATATGAGATAGGCAAAATTTCATCTTGTAGCTTTTGGGTGGTTTCAAAGTGGGCAATGCTATCTTTAATCTTAATCGTCTGCTCTTTTGCTACTATCAGGTTAGGTTTAAAATTTGTAATATTTTGCGATAAAAACGAGCTAAATAGCTCTAAAAACTCATCTTCGCTTTGTATATTGTATTGCAAAATCGCCTTTTGATTAATCCTCTCCCAAAGCTCTTTTAGCTCATCAAATTTTGCCACTCTAATGTGTGCCGTTTGCCTTTTGTCATTTGAGTTAATGATTTTATCTTTCTTAACGCCGTTTGATATAAACGCTAACGGATATAGCTCTTTAAGTTTTATAAAGCCATTTTCTTTAAATTTGCGACTTGCTAAGATGATATTTTTCTCCGCCAAATCATCTATTAAATCATCGTAGTCTTTTTCATAAATTTCACAAATTTTCTTTACAAGCTCATCGCTTATTTTCTCATCATTTTCGCTAAAAATAGCAACTTCCGATTTTAAATTTATCTCACTAATCAAACTTGAAGCAAAATCCCGCTCCGTAAAATCAACAAAATAATTCAGATAAAACTCGCCGTCCTTAATCCGTGAGCCATACTCATTTACCGGTAGCCTTAGCCCACGTCCGACCTCTTGAAGCTTTGATGTGACGCTACCACTTGATCTGAGTTTGCAAATTCCAAAAACATTTGGATTATCCCAGCCCTCTCTTAGCGTCCATTTTGAAAAGATAAAACGGCGTGGATTTTTAGCACTTAGCAACCACTCTTTATCGTGTAAAATTTCATTTATCTCTTTTTCAATCTTCTCATCGCTTTCACTGTTATCCTTTGAAAAGTATCCGCCGTGAGTTAGGCTTATATCTTTTAGCGATTTTTCAAGATACTCTATATATGGCTCGTTTTTGTCGCTTTTTTCTCTTTCATTTTTTAAAATTTCGCTCATCTTTGCCTTTAAAATTTGCTCAAAATAAAGCCTTAAAGCACCGTTTTCACCTCTGTATTCATCGATATTATCTATAAAAAATAGCGTGAGCGGTTTTATCTTATCTTCTCTTTTAAAAAGCTGTTCTTCTAGCTTAAAATGCTCATTTATAGCTTCGTTTATCATCTTTTGATTAAGCGTTTGATTGTATGAGTATGGATTTATGACGCTATTTTTGCTTAGCTCTAAGCCGTTTGATAAAACAGCGACTTTGGCGTTTAAATTTTGCAGATACAAATCGCTTAAATCTTTGTGAATTTTTCCCATAGCTTCATTTTTGGCGATTTTAAATTCACGCTTTTTGCCATTTTCGTTTAACTCAAATGTCGCTTCATTAGCATTTAAATCTTTTAGTTTTAATGCCACGTTTTCTTGTTCGTTGCTTGAAAAATCATTTATAAAAATTTTTACGCCTTTTACTAAATTATCATTAAAAGCCTGTGCGGACGTGAGTTTGTATATTAAATTTCTCTCTTCATTGTCAAAAGTAGCTCCAAACCTAAAAATATACTGAGCGTTGATTTTATTTATATTTTCAAATGTTTTATTGCTTTGCTTAAATCTATGCGGTTCGTCGATGATTAGTATCGGCTTTATATTGGCTAGTGCTTCAAACGGGCTATCAAACATATCAAAAAGCCTTTTGTGATACGTTGTGCTTAGAGTTTGCGAGTTTATCATGCCGGCATTTATGATTAAAATTTCTATCTCGCGGTTTGGCTCGTTTTGTTTATTTACAAAGTCGCTTATGGCTTGTGGTAGGCTCTCTTTTTTTGATTTTGTACCACTTTTGCTCTCTACTACGTATAAATTTATCTCTCTTTCATATTCGTTTCTAAAATGCTCTTTTGTCGATTTTGCGTCTAAAAAGCTAAGAGATAGACCTCACACGATAGCCGAGCTATCAAATATGCTAGGTGTTAGCACAAAGACAGTGCAGCGTGATTTGTATGAAACCCTAGTAGAGTATGGAGCGGTTAAAAACGGACATCTGTGGAGCATAGACGATAAAAGTGCAAATGACGGACTAGACGGCGATGATAGGGTGGTGCTAAATATCCTTGATAACGTGGCTAAAAATATGGGGGCTAGTTTTTATGGCAAAGCTCACGTGCTACTAACGCAAATTTCAGAGCAACTAAATCATTCGATACTAACAAATATAAATAATGAAAAACTGGGCGAACAAGACTTGGCAAATTTTCAAATTTTAGAAGACGCCGTGCGTGATAGAGTGGAGATAAAATGCGTTTATAATGATTATGAGTTTTGTGTAAAACCGCTAAAACTCGCACTTTTTGAGGGTTTTTGGTATCTGCTTTTACTTGATAGTAAAAAGGGCGATACGTTTAAGAAATTTCACTTAAAAAGCATACGCGATATAAGGCCGACTAAGAATAAATTTGAGATAAGCGACGAGCTAGAAAACAGAGTAAGGGCTATAAATTCCGCTTGGGCAAGTTTGGAAAAGCCAGAAACCGCAAGGCTGTTGCTTGATAAAAAGGTGGTTAAATACTTTGAAAGAAAGCGTTATATAAACGAGAACATTACAGGCAAGGACAAAGACGGCTCGGTGGAGATGGAGATAGATTTCACTCACGTTATGCAGATAAAACTGCTCATTTGCTACTATATTCCATTTATCAAGGTGCTTTCGCCAAAGTGGTTGGCTGACGAGATAAAAAAAGAGATAAAAGAGTATGTAAAGCAGATAGATGTTTAGGCTATCTCGCTAGTAATTTTTGGATTAAAATCTAAATGTGGTTGGTGTTTGGCAAATAATGAAAAAAGTGCTGTTTTTAGGGATTTTAGTTGGTGTCAAAGGGGAGACTTGAACTCCCGACCTCCGGCTTATGAGACCAGCGCTCTAACCAGCTGAGCTACTTTGACAGATAAAAACTGCGATTATACCTACTAAAACCTTATTTTTATATTAATTATTTATTTGCATAAAATTTCAACTATAGTTTCTGGTAAAATTTCGTGCTCTATGGCGTGAATTTTAGCCTCCCAAGCCTCTAAACTCATATCTTTTTCACGACTAAATGCTCTTTGAGCGATGATTTTACCGCCGTCAAGCTCTTCGCTTACCCAATGAACCGAAACTCCGCCAACTTGCATATCGCTATTAAAACTATCATTTATAGCGCAAGCACCCTTAAAGAGTGGCAAAAGCGAAGGATGTAGGTTTATGGCACGAATCTGTGAAGTAAAAACTGGCGTTAAAATCCGCATAAATCCAGCCAAAACCACCAAATCAACGCTGTGTTTTTTAATCTCGCTAACCAAAGCAGCGTCAAATTCCTCTCTGGTGGCGAAATTTTTATTCTCAATAATAATCGTTTCAAGCCCGTAATTTTTGGCTCTTTTGATGCCGTAGGCGTCAGGTTTATTACAAATCGTAACAACCACTTCAAGCTTTACGCTGTTAAAAATTTTGCCGTGAATTTTTGATAAAATAGCCTCTAAATTTGAGCCACTCCCACTAAATAAAACTGCTATCTTTTTGCTAAACATTCTACTCCTTTTATAATGTCTTTTGGCGTTATCGCGTAACTATTTTTGTGCTTTTTGACGGCTAGTGCGTGAGCTAGGGTAGCCGTTATTGCCGCTTTTATGGGCTTATAACCCTGTGCTAAAAGCGACACGCAAAGCCCTGAAAGAACATCTCCGCTGCCACCTTTTGCAAGGCAGGGCGAACCAAGGGGCATAATGTAAATTTTGCCGTTTTTGGCAATTATCGTATTTGCGCCTTTTAGCACCAAAACGCCTTTAAATTTTAAACTCCACTGCCTAGCATAAAAGAAGCGGTTTTTTTGAAGCGTCTTAACATCAATATCAGCGATTTTTGCTATCTTTAAAAGCGTGCAAAACTCGCTAGGATGAGGCGTGATGATACTATTTTTAAGCCCTAAAAGTTTGCTAACAAGCTCATTTTTGCAAAGCGATGCGTCAATAACAAGGCGTTTTTGACTTAAAATTTCAAAACTAAGCCCAGCTATATCATCATCGCTAAGCCCCATGCCAACGGCACCAGCGTTCATTTTAGGGCTAATTTTATCGCTACTCATAATCTCGTTTTTATGGCTTTTGCCAATTATACTAACTAGCCCAGCACCCATTTTTAAAGCCGAAGTAGCAGCGATATGACTAGCCCCGCTCATCGCACCGCCAATGATAAAAGCGTGTCCAAAGTCTCCCTTATTTACGCAGTTTTTGTTGCGAAATGGCAGTTTTAAATCGCTTTTTGTAAGCAAAAAACTATCCGTTTTGCCCTGAAATTTTTTTGTGCTCACACCAAGATTTGCTCTCCTAACTCGCCCGACAAAGTCCTTTGCCACGTCAGAAAAGCACCCAAGCTTTAATCCGCCCATACAAATCGTATCATCAGCCTTAAAGCAAGCACCTAAAATTTCGCCGTTCTGGCTTAATCCACTAGGCACGTCACAAGCGATTTTGTGAGCGTTTAGGCGGTTTAGTTTTTTGATGATTTTTTGGTGGTTTTGTTCTATTTTTCTATTTAGCCCTGAGCCAAAAATGCCGTCAATCACGCAATCGGCTTTTGAGATTTTCTTAGTGATTTTTACGCCTAAATTTTTTGCGATTTTAAGCTGAAATTCTGTGAGCGGTTTTAGCTTAGTTGTCGTTAAAAACAGCCTTACTTTATAATCACCCTTTAACATTCTAATGGCTGCTATCACGTCAGCGCCGTTATTGCCACCTCCACAAACGCCTAAAATTTTTACACCTTTTTTATGCTTTTTTCGCACAAAATTTGCTAGATTAAGGGCGGCATTTTCCATTAAAAGCTCGTGTGTTAAGCCAAAATTTTGCACAGCTTTATTATCTAAAATTTCAGTTTTTAAAAAGAGTTTTTTCATCATTGCCCCCTTGTACGAAAGCTTAATGCCTCTAAAATGTGCTGTTTTGAAATTTTATCTCTCTGTTCTAAATCAGCGATACTTCTAGCCACTTTTAGCGTCTTTTTTATGGCTCGTTGCGATAGCAAAAAGCGACTGATCGCCGTATCCAAAGCCGATTTTGCGTCACCATCAAGTATGCAAAATTTGGCAACTTCATCATCATTTAGCTTTGCGTTTAGCTCTTTTTGCCCACGCTTTTTTTGAAATTTAAATGCCTCTAAAACCATTTGACTCATCTGAGCCGAGCTTAGGCTTGGCTTGTCATTTGGGCTAATCTCGTCCATTTGCACGTATAAATCAATGCGGTCAAGGATAGGCTCAGAAAGGCGTGATTTGTATTGTTTTATCTCATTTGTGGTACAACGACAGCTTAGGTTTTTTGAGAGTAAATTTCCACACGGGCAGGGATTAAGTGCGGCTGCTAGGATAAACTTCGTATCGTAAGTGACTTTGGAATTTACACGTGCGATGTGGATTTTGTGATCTTGTAGTGGCTCACGTAAGCTCTCAATCGTCTGCTTTGAAAAATGCACAAATTCGTCCAAAAACAGCACTCCACCATTTGCAAGAGCTATCTCGCCGATTCTAGCCATATTTGAGCCACCGCCAAAAATAGAGCTTTTTGTGCTTGTGTGATGAGGCGAACGAAACGCACGAACGGCACTAAACTCGCTATCTTGCATATTTAGCGAACGATACGCTGCTGCGTTTAAAACCTCATTTAAACTTTGAGGTGGCAGGATATACACAAGCCGTTTTGCACACATACTTTTACCACATCCTGGACTGCCCTCGTAAATGATATTATGCATTCCGGTTGCCGAGATTAAACAGGCACGTTTAGCTCTTTCTTGACCCAAAACGTCCTTAAAATCAAGGGCGAAATTTCTATTTGGCAAGAACTTTTCACCGTTAATTTCGATTATGTCGTTAAAAATTTGATGGCTATTTTTTACCTTTATTTGTTCTTTAAAATCACTATCTTCAAAAAATTTAATCGCATCAGCAAGTGTGCTAACGGCGTAAATTTCTAAATTTGGTATGGCTGACGCTTTATCGGCTACGCTTTTTGGGATTAGGACTTTGGCGTTTGTGACTTTTGTGCTTAAAAAAAGTAAAAGTGAGAATAAATTTGCTGTATTTTTTACGCTTCCGTCAAGCCCAAGTTCGCCAAAAACGAAGATTTTTTCTAAATTTTGCGACTTTTGAAGTGCGATTAAAAGTGCAATGGCAAGGTCAAAATGTGAGCCATTTTTTGGCAAATCAGAAGGTGATAAATTTATTGTGATTTTTTGTGCTGGAAATGAAAAATCTAGCGATATTAATGCCGCTTTGACGCGTTCAGCGGACTCTTTTATGCTCGTATTTGCAAGTCCGACGATACTAAATCCAGGCAGTCCTCTAGTAAAAACCGACTCAACTTCGACAACTTTAACGCCGTCAAGGTATGAGGCACAAAGTAGCGACTTCATCGCTCTTTTTTTGCGACTTTCCTATTTGCAGGTTTGTCTTGTTTTTTGCCCTGTTTAAATTCTTTATCAAATTTTTTGCGTTTATTAAAACCGATACGTTCAATAAAAAGGTGTCCGTCTAAGTGGTCGTTTTCGTGTTGAAGCGCAATTGCTAAAAGCCCGTCGGTCTCGATAGTTTGCGAGTTTCCAAAACGATCTTGATAATCTAGTCTAACACGTTCGGCTCGTTTAACGTCATCGTAGTATCCAGGCACAGATAAACACCCCTCTTGATAGACGCACTCGCCAGTTTTTTCGCTAAAGATTGGATTTATCACTTCAATAAGGTCTGCCTTGTCTTGCACACCGTCTTCTTTCACTAGATTTACGATAAACACGCGTTTTGCCACTCCAATCTGAATGGCAGCCAACCCAATCCCTTCTTTTGCGATCATCGTATCATACATATCATCAAGTAGTTTGTGCAAATTTTCGTCAAAAACGCTTACTTCGATTGAGCGTTCAAATAGCTTTTTGTTTGGATATGTAAGGACTTCTAGTATCAAATTTGCTCCGAATTTGTGTTCTTTTCTAGTGCGTCAAGAGTGTTTGCTAGAGTTTCTTCCATACTTATGTCTTTTTCTAGTGTGCCAAAGACCGATTTTGTCTGTATGGCGATTTTTTTATCCTCTATGGCTACTACTGTTTTTAAAAATAGATCTTTTATCCTACGACACGCTTGTTCTGCACCTGCTGAGTCAGTGTGCCTCATTATGATTACAAAAATTCCGTCACCATAGTGTCCGATAATGTCGCTCTTTCTTGATGTTTTTGTCAGTATGCTTGAAATTTTCTTTAAAAGTAGGCTTTTATCTCTTAAATTTTTAATACCGGCCATCATACTATTATCTGCTTTAATTAGCAAAAAAGATGATTTATAGCCATATCTTTTTACGGCGTCTAGTTCGAGTTGTAGAGTTCCTACTAGAAATTTTTTATTATAGATGTCATACGTTGAGTCATAAACTGCTTGTTCTTCAATGAGCTTAAACATCTTGCCTATCTCTTCGTAGTTTACCTTTATAACATCAACATGTTTATCCATTAGGGTGTTTAGCTTGATAAGATCTTCGTTAAAAGCACTTATGACATTTTGAGTGGCTAGTATGTCTGTATTGCTACGTAGGTTTGACAAATGACGCGCAACCAAGCCCTTCATAAGTCCTAAATTTTTATAAATAAGAGCCACGGCTTGAAGCATACTTTTTATCTGTGCAAAGCTCTGCTTGATCTCTTTTTCGATATGAACTTGCCCATCTTGCTGTGCTGATGAGTCGCTTTGCTCGTAAGATAAAATCACCTCGCCAAGCTTCTCTTTAAAAGCACCGCTACGTTCGCCAAGCATTTTGTCAAAATATATTGAGTAGTTGCTAGGGATGGACGGAATATTGTTCTCGCTAAGCTCTTTTAACACACTTTCAGAAAACTGATATATATCGCTCTCTTCGGGAGGCTTGATGTAGACAGCGTCGTTTGTATTTAGCCTTTGGTTGCGTCTATTAGGCGCCTCGTTTATTTTTATCAAAACTAGACCTTTACTTAAAACTCTTTTCTAAAATTTTATCTATTAGACCATACTCTTTTGCTTCATTGGCGTTCATAAAATTGTCACGCTCGGTATCTTTGATGATTTTTGGCAGTTTTTGACCAGTATTTTTTGCCAAAATCGTATTTAGACTATCTTTTAAGCGTAAAATTTCACGTGCCTGAATCTCGATGTCAGTTGCCTGACCTTGTGCTCCGCCTAGTGGCTGATGTATCATAATGCGTGAATTTGTAAGTGCATATCGTTTGCCTTTTGCACCAGAGCTAAGCAAAAATGCACCCATCGAAGCAGCTTGACCGATACAGATAGTGCAGACATCTGGCTTTATGTAGTTCATCGTGTCATATATGCTAAAACCGCTAGTTACCACACCGCCGGGGCTATTTATATATAGGTATATATCTTTATCAGGATCTTCTGCCTCTAAAAAAAGTAGCTGAGCCACGATAGAAGACGCCATACCGTCTTCTATTTGTCCGCTTAGCATTACTATCCTATCCTTTAAAAGGCGTGAGTATATATCGTAGCTTCTCTCACCTTTTCCGGTTCTTTCAACTACGACAGGAACGTAGTAGCTCATTACTCTGCCTTCTCTTTTTTAGCTGATTTTTTATCATCTTTGCTAAACATTTCGTTAAATAGCTTTTCTTCGATCATTGACATTTTTATGGCTGGTAGCATTCCTTGATTTTTATACATCTCAAGATGAGCTTTTGGATCTCTGCCTGTTCTGTAAGCTTCAAAATATATAGCTTGTATAACCTCTTGATCGGCGATTTTTACGCCTCTAACACGAGCTAATTCATCGATGATAAATGTTAAACGAACGCTATTTTCAGCGTCTTTTCTAAACTCGTCACGTTTTTTAATAAGAGCGTCTTTATCCTCTCTAAATTTTTTCATCTCATCTTCGCTAAAGCTTGACCACGCGTTTCTAAACTGCATATCAATCTCTTGCTCAACGATATTTTTTGGCACGTCAAATTTAAATTTCTCAACTACAGCTTCTGCAAATTTTGGCTTTAGCTCTTCATTTACAAGATTTATCATTTTCTCTTGCTTGATTTGCTCTTTTATACGCTCTTCAAGAAGCTCTTCTGTTGGATTTTCTTCATTTGGCAATATGCCTTTTAGTGTATTTTCATCAAGTGTTTCAGGGAT
The DNA here is from genome assembly GCF_013372205.1 of Campylobacter mucosalis. Classification (NCBI taxonomy): domain Bacteria; kingdom Pseudomonadati; phylum Campylobacterota; class Epsilonproteobacteria; order Campylobacterales; family Campylobacteraceae; genus Campylobacter; species Campylobacter mucosalis. The sequence continues at coordinate 1,521,635 of NZ_CP053831.1, read as the reverse complement.
TTTTCTCTCTTGGATTTCGTGTAGTTTTACTTTAAATACAGCTGGTTTTCCTGCTAAATTTGCTGCACCATACTCGGCTGGGAAAGTTACTTCAACGTCCTTTTCTTCGCCCGGCTTTAATCCTATCATACCGTCTTCAAAGCCCGGTATAAACTGACCTGAGCCAATTTCAAGTAGATAATTTTCAGCCTTTCCGCCATCAAATGCTACGCCGTCAACAAAGCCCTCAAAGTCAAATTTCGCAAAATCCCCGCTCTTTAAGGCACGTTTTTTCTCAACTTTTTCAAGTGGAGCGATCATTTTTAAAATTTCATTTTTCTTCTCATCTATATCTTTTTTAAGAACTCTTGGAGTTGAAAAATCAGGTATTAACGCTTCATAGCCAGTCACGTCTACTTTAGGCTTAAATGATATAGTCATTAAAACATCGATAGTGCCGTCATCTTTGCGATCAAATTTGTCTATTGTTGGTTCGCCTATAACGTCGCTATTTGATTTTTTAAGCTCTACTAGAGCGTCTTTTAAAATATCTTTAAACACATCTTGCTCTGCGTCTTTTTCAAGCTCCGAGCCGTAGCGTTTTAATACCACTGCCGTTGGGACGTGTCCTTTTCTAAAGCCGTCTATTTTCATAGTTTTTGCGGCTTGTTTTGCTAGTTTTTCCACACTAGCTTTTATCTGTTCGTTGCTTATTTTTGTGCTAACTTCTGTATTAACACTATCTAAAGCTTTAGTTGTAATCTGCATTTAATTCCTTTAAAATGTAAAAATTTGCTCAAAATATATCAAAATTTTCCTTATTATTAAATTTATTAAGGCGTTTTTATATAAAATACATATTTAAATTTATGGAGCAAATTATGCAAGAGAGTTTTGAAAATTCAGTCAAAAATATGTTAAAAATTATCGGCGAGGACGTTAATAGAGAGGGGCTTATCAAGACGCCAGAAAGGGTTTATAAGGCTTATCAGTTTTTAACTAGTGGTTACTCTCAGGATCCAAAAGAGGTGCTTGGGGACGCGCTTTTTGAGAGTTCAAATAATGAGATGGTTTTGATAAGAGATATTGAGTTTTATAGCCTTTGCGAACATCATCTTTTGCCTATAATTGGGCGTGTTCACGTAGCTTACATACCAAATGGCAAGGTCGTTGGACTAAGCAAAATTCCACGCATGGTTAATATATTTGCAAGAAGGCTTCAGATACAAGAGCAGATGACAGAGCAGATAGCAGAGGCGTTGCAAGATGTTATATCGCCTAAGGGCGTTGGCGTCGTGGTTGAGGCAAGGCATATGTGTGTTGAGATGCGTGGAGTGCAAAAGATAAACTCAATCACGACTACTTCGGCACTTCGTGGGGCGTTTATTAAAAATGCTGAAACGAGAAAGGAGTTTTTCTCGCTTATAAATTCCCCTAAGGAGCTTCGTTTTTGAGTTTAAAGCGTCTAAATTTAAAACTACAAAGCGAAAATTTATCACTTTCAAATGTTTTTGGAGTTATCACAAAGATTAGTGCGACGACTATTGAGATAAAAGGACTTCGTCCAAGTATCGGAGATATAGTAAATATCGTATCGCGAGATAAGAGTAAGAGTGAAGTGGGTATGGTCACGCAAATAAGCGATGAGGTGTCCTTTGTAAGCCCATTTGGCTTTGTTGAGGGATTTAAGATAGGCGACTTTGTCTATATGAGTGATCAGGGTATGAATATACCTGTTGGAGATGCGTTGCTCGGGCGTGTGGTTGACCCATTTATGCGTCCGATTGACGGCAAGGGTGCGATTGAAACGAGTGATTTTATGCCGATTATGAGAGCTCCGATTGACGCTATGAAAAGAGGGCTTATAAATGAGCCGTTTAGTGTCGGCATAAAGGCGATTGACGGGCTTTTAACCTGTGGCAAAGGGCAAAAGCTTGGGATTTTTGCTGGTTCTGGAGTTGGCAAATCAACTCTTATGGGAATGATAGTAAAAAACACTCTGGCCCCAATAAAAGTCGTCGCTTTAATCGGGGAGCGTGGCAGGGAGGTGCCTGAGTTTATAGAGAAAAATTTGGGTGGGGATTTAACAGGAACCGTCATCATCGTAGCTACATCTGATGATAGTTCGCTAATGCGTAAATACGGGGCTTTTTGTGCTATGAGTGTGGCTGAGTATTTTAAAGAGCAGGGGCTTGACGTGCTTTTTATAATGGATAGTGTTACTCGTTTTGCTATGGCTCAGCGTGAAATAGGGCTTAGCCTTGGAGAGCCTCCGACCTCAAAGGGCTATCCCCCAAGCTCCCTTACGCTCTTGCCACAGCTTATGGAGCGAGCTGGCAAAGAGGAAGGCAAGGGCTCGATAACAGCGTTTTTTACCGTGCTTGTTGAGGGCGATGATATGAGTGACCCAATAGCAGATCAGAGCCGCTCGATCCTTGACGGACACATCGTGCTTAGTCGTGAGCTTACGGACTTTGGCATTTATCCGCCAATAAACATTCAAAATTCAGCCTCTCGTGTAATGGGCGACGTGATAGATAAAGAGCATAAGCAAAATGCCATGAAATTTAAGCGTCTTTACTCGCTTTTAAAAGAGAATGAAATTTTGCTTCGTATCGGTGCATATCAGCGTGGCAATGACAGAGAGCTTGATAACGCGATTGCTAAAAAAGACTACATGTATGATTTTTTAAAGCAAAGCTCTGAGGAGTGCCTTGAGTTTAAAGAGATACAAGAGTTACTGGCTAAGATTAACGGGTAGGTTAAAATTTTCTGGTATATAATCAGGCATATTAGGGTCGGTTCGTTTTAGCGGTATGTCAAGTTTAGGGAAATTTTTGTCGTTTGTATAAATAACATCACAGCCATTTTCTTTGGCTATAAAATACTGTAAAACATCTTCTAAATCATTACTTGGATTATCTTTGCAATATTTATAGCTTCTATTGTAGCAATAGACGTAGTAGGCAATAGCTCAACAACACCATTATTACACATTGAATGCAATGCCTCTATGACTAGTTTTTTGTTGTTATCTTGTTTGGGTTCTTTTAAAATTTCATCTATAAAAAATTTAGCTACTTCAAAAGCATTGTCTTTAGCTAGTTTATTATTAAAAACACTGGCTTGATTGCGTAAAGATATCATCTGTTGGATAAAAAACTGATTTTCTTTGTAGGCATTACTTGCTATGTAATATATGGTTGGTATAGAAGTAGATGAAACTGTCACTGCAACTTTGCCTTTAATAAGATTACTAAATTCCTGTTATCGATAGTTTGCTGTATATTCTGTCCTCTAACATCAAATCACAAACAAAATTTATATCTAAAAAGACTTTTTGCATTCTAAGCCCTTAACCTAGATAATGCTCTAATCTCTTTAATTTGCTCGTTTGTTATATCTACGCCCTTAACAACACCTAAAAAATCCTTAGCTTTTTTGAGCTTTTCTTCTGTTTCATTATCAACATTTTTCGTATTAACCGAATTTTTTATATTATTAACTTTTTTAACTAACCACCTAGCAAAATCCACCAAATCTTCACGTTCTTTTGGTATATCAAGATGAAAACCTATAAACTCTTGTCCCATTTTGCCATCCTTATCTGTTTTTGTTCTTTTGGGAATTATATCACAAAATCTCAGCTAGTAAATTTTTAGCATCTAGCTGTGGTTTTGCGATTTTATTAAAGCGTTTTATGACGTTGCCGTCTTTTAAAACTAGCGTTTGACGGTGGTAAAATTTTGCTCCATCAAGCGTCTTAAATGTTTCTAGCTCTAAAATCTCTTCAAGCTCAAATTCATCGTCGCTAAAAAGCTCAAAACTCACATTAAGGCTTTGGCTAAATTCCCTCATTTGTACTGTATCAAGTGAGCTTACTCCAACTATCTCAAAGCCTAAATTTTTAAATTTATCAAGCTCATTTTCGTATGCCTTGCACTCGTTAGTACAGCCCGTTAGCCCCTCTAAATTTTTAAGCTCATCAGGCAGAAATTTAGCACTTTTGCCAACTTTTGGTAAAAAGATTATGACTAAATTTTTACCACTAAAAAACTTTTTAAGCTCTATTTTTTCTCCATTTAAATTTTTCATTTTTTGCCTTTTAAATTTTGTGTGATGATAGCATAATAATCTTTTTCTTAGTAAAAATTCGGTAAAATCTAGCGAATTTTTAAATTTAAAAGGTATAAAAGTGATAGATGTTGTTGAAATTCAAAAGATACTTCCGCATAGATTCCCATTTTTGCTTATCGATAGAGTCACCTCTCTTGAAGCTACAAAAAGCATAGTTGCTTATAAAAACGTAAGCATTGCTGAGCCGATTTTTCAGGGGCACTTCCCAGATCATCCGATTTATCCTGGTGTTATGATTATTGAGGGTATGGCACAAGCTGGTGGGGTTTTAGCGTTTAAAAGTATGAGCGATGAACATCAGGCTGGTATTGAGAATAAAGTTGTATATTTTATGAGTATTGACGGAGCGAAATTTCGTCATCCAGTCCGACCTGGCGATAAACTTGAGTACCGCTTAAACGTGTTAAAACATAAAGGCAATATTTGGGTGCTTGATGGCAAGGCATACGTTGATGACGTGCTTTGTGCACAGGCTGAACTAAAAGCAATGATAGTTGATAAGTAGGCAAAAATGAGTAAAATTCATCATACAGCAGTGGTAGAAGATGGTGCAGTTATAGGAGCTAACGCAAATATCGAGGCTTATGCTTTTGTTAGCAAGGATGCGGTTTTAGGCGATAATGTAACAATCAAGCAGGGTGCAAGAGTGCTTGGCAAGACGCAAGTTGGCGAGAATTCACGCATTTTTAGCTACGCAATCGTAGGCGATATACCACAAGATATTAGCTACAAAGCCCAGAGCGATACTGGCGTGATAATTGGCAAAAATGCCACAATCCGCGAATTTTGCACGATAAACTCAGGCACACACAAGGGCGATGGGCTAACTCGTATTGGCGAAAATGCCTTCATAATGGCATATTGCCACATCGCACACGACTGCATTTTAGGCGATAATATTATTTTAGCAAACAACGCCACACTAGCTGGACACGTAGAGCTTGGCGATTACGCTGTCGTGGGTGGTCTTACGCCTATTCATCAGTTTGTAAAAGTTGGCGAGAGTTGTATGATAGCTGGTGCTTCTGCGCTTAGTCAGGACGTCGTGCCGTTTTGCTTAGCCGAGGGCAATAGGGCCTATATTAGAAGTCTAAATTTGGTAGGAATTCGTCGTAGATTTGAAAAAGATGAGGTTGAGAGCTTAGTTAGTGCTTACAAGTTTTTATTTAATCAAGGCATAAGCCTAAAAGATCAGGCAAATGAGCTATTAGCCAAAACAAACAGCAAAAATGTAAAAAAGATGTGTGAGTTTATACTTTCTACCACACGCGGAATTCCACTTGCAAAAGGGAGAGATTAATGGTTAATAGATGTAGTTTTTGCGGTAAATTTGAAACAAACGACGAAAAACTTTTGCACAACGAGGATGATACTGCTTTTATATGCGAAGAGTGTGCTAGTGCGGCAAATAAATTATTTAAAGGCGAGAGCGAAAATGAGCCAATGGCTGTGGACTTTAAGGACATAACTCCAAAAGAGCTAAAGGCTGTGCTTGATAATTATGTAATCGGTCAAGAGCGTGCTAAAAAGGTATTTAGCGTTGGCGTTTATAACCACTATAAGAGAATTTTTAAACAAAGCGATATAAAAGATGACACTGAAATTTCAAAGTCAAACATCTTGCTAGTTGGCCCAACTGGTAGCGGCAAAACGCTAATGGCACAGACTTTGGCGAAATTTCTTGACGTGCCAATTGCCATTTGTGACGCCACGAGTTTAACTGAGGCTGGATATGTTGGCGAGGATGTTGAAAATATCCTTACGCGTTTGCTTCAAGCAGCAGACGGCGATGTAAAAAGAGCCGAGCAGGGCATTGTCTTTGTCGATGAGATAGACAAAATCGCTAGAATGAGTGAAAATCGCTCAATCACGCGTGACGTTTCTGGCGAGGGAGTTCAACAAGCGTTGCTTAAAATTATTGAAGGAAGTGTCGTAAATATCCCGCCAAAAGGTGGCAGGAAGCACCCAAATCAGGACTTTATCCAGATTGACACGACAAATATTTTATTTGTTTGTGGTGGAGCATTTGACGGATTAAAGGATATTATCGAGCGTCGTATCGGTAAAAACGTGCTTGGCTTTACTCAAGAAAAGCGTTCAAAAAATGACAAAGATAAGCTTTTAGATATGCTTGAGAGCGAGGATTTGGTTCATTTTGGATTAATCCCTGAACTTATCGGACGTCTGCACGTTGTAGCTACTTTAAATGAGATTACACAAGATGATATGGTTAAAATTTTAACCGAGCCAAAAAATGCTATCGTAAAGCAATATCAGAAGCTATTTGCGATCGATAAGGCAAATTTAAAATTTGATGATGAAGCACTAAATGAGATAGCTAAGCAAGCAATAGCTAGAAAGACCGGCGCTAGAGGGCTTAGAAGCATTATAGAGAGCGTTATGACTGACATTATGTATGAGCTTCCAGAGCTTGGCGGTTATGAGGTTGTAATCTCAAAAGAGGTTGTAAGTGACGGCGTAAAGCCTGTTTATGTAAAGCAAAAATAGATAAAGGATATAGATGTTATTTGATCAGTTAGTTGGGTTTTTCTCAAGCGATATGGGTATAGATTTAGGCACGGCAAATACGCTTGTGCTTGTAAAAGATAAAGGCATTATTATAAACGAGCCGTCAGTTGTCGCAGTTCAACGTGAAAAGTATGGCAAACAAAAAATTCTAGCCGTAGGACAAGCGGCAAAAGAGATGGTGGGCAAAACTCCTGGCGATATAGAGGCGATTCGCCCGATGAGGGACGGTGTGATTGCTGATTTTGATATGACTGAGAAGATGATTAGATATTTTATAGAAAAGACGCACAAAAGAAAGAGCTTTTTACGCCCACGCATCATCATCTCTGTTCCTTACGGACTTACACAGGTTGAGAGAAAGGCAGTTCGTGAGAGTGCCTTAAGTGCTGGTGCTAGGGAGGTATTTTTGATTGAAGAGCCTATGGCGGCGGCTATTGGTGCAGGACTTCCTGTGCGTGAGCCACAAGGTAGCCTTGTTGTTGATATTGGTGGTGGAACGACTGAGATAGGCGTTATATCACTTGGAGGACTTGTTATCTCAAAATCTATTCGCACCGCTGGTGATAAAATAGACGCTAGTATAGTTAATTACATAAAAGAAAAATACAACCTGTTAATCGGTGAGCGAACTGGCGAAGAGATAAAGATAAACATAGGTTCGGCAGTCCCTTTAGAAAAAGAGCTAAACATCGTAGTTAAGGGACGCGACCAAATGACTGGTTTGCTTAGTCGTATCGAGCTAACTAGCGAAGATGTGCGTGAAGCTATGCGTGAGCCACTTAAAGAGATGGCAGACGCACTTAAGACCGTTTTAGAGCTTATGCCACCTGATTTGGCTGGAGATATCGTAGAAAACGGCGTTGTGCTAACTGGTGGTGGTGCTTTAATACGTGGACTTGATAAGTATCTAAGCGACATCGTAAAATTACCAGTTAGTGTCGCAGATGAGCCACTTTTAGCGGTTGCTCGTGGCACTGGCAAGGCACTAGAGGAGATAAGCTTGCTTCAGCAATTAACAAATGAAGACTAAAATTTTACTCTTTATTTTTGTTATTTTTTTAGTGAGTCTTTCTATCTATAAAGGCTCACAGATAAGTAGCGTTACTATAAATTTTGGCAACTTTGTATCAAGTGCGTATTTAAATGCTATTCAGTTGGTTAAGGATACGATAAATGAGCACTTTAGACAGGTTGTCCAAATAAATTCACTAAGAGAGCAAAACGCGGAGCTTGAGCGTTCGGCTACTCTTTTAGCAACATTTGCAAACGAGCTAAATGAAATTTCTAAAAATAAAAATTTAGCCATTTATGATCCAAAAATAAAACTCGTAAGAACTCTTGGCTATGTCAATATAAGCGATTATAATAAATTTTACATAAGCGGTTTTAAAGACTACAACGCTTCTAAAATTTACGGCTTAATTTATCAAGGAAATAGTGCTGGTGTCGTAGCTTCAAAAGATGACAAGCCAGTTGCATTGCTCCAAAATGATCCAAAAAGTATATTTTCTGTTTATATAGGCGATGAGAAAATTCCAGGCATTGCCCACGGAAACAAAACGGGAGTTGTTGTGAAATTTATACCTCAATGGCTAAGCCCAAAGGTTGGCGATGAGGTTTTTACAAGTGGGCTTGATGGGATATTTTTTGGTGGAGTGCCAGTTGGCAGAGTAGTTAAAATTTTAGAAGAAAGCTCATACAAAAGTGCGGTGATAGAACCCTATCTAAAGGCAAATACGCCAAAATTTTTATATGTCATAACAAAGGAAAAATAATGCCAAAAAGAGAAGATATCAATACGATTTTGCTTTTGGGTTCAGGCCCTATCGTGATAGGTCAAGCGTGTGAATTTGACTACTCAGGCACGCAGGCGGCTAAGACGCTAAAAGAGCTAGGATACCGTGTGGTGCTTATAAACTCAAACCCAGCCACCATTATGACAGACCCGGATTTTGCGGACGCTACATATATTGAGCCGATTACAAAAGAGATTATACAAAACATAATAAAACGTGAAAAAGTTGATGCGATTTTACCGACAATGGGCGGACAGGTCGCACTAAACGTCGCTATGGAGCTTTATGAAAATAATATGCTTGGCGATGTGAAATTCTTAGGTGCAAATCCAGAGGCGATAAAAAAGGGCGAAGATAGGCAAATTTTTAAAGAAGCGATGAAAAAAATCGGTATGGATTTGCCAAAATCAGCTTATGCTTACAATTTTGACGAGGCGTTAAATGCGGCAAATGAGATAGGCTATCCGCTTATGATACGTGCCTCTTTTACACTTGGCGGTGCTGGTAGTGGCGTGGCTTATAATATTGATGAGTTTAAGGATTTAGCACAGCGTGGGCTTGAAGCCAGTCCGATACACGAAATTTTAATTGAAGAGAGTCTTCTTGGTTGGAAAGAGTATGAAATGGAGGTTATTCGCGATAAAAACGATAACTGCATAATCGTATGCTCAATTGAAAACCTTGATCCAATGGGCGTTCATACGGGCGATAGTATTACGATCGCTCCAGCTTTAACGCTAACAGACAAAGAGTATCAAAATATGCGTGACGCAAGTTTTGCGATTTTGCGTGAGATCGGCGTTGATACTGGCGGTTCAAACGTGCAGTTTGCTATTGAGCCAAACACTGGCAGAATGATTGTCATTGAGATGAACCCACGAGTTAGCCGTAGCTCAGCCCTTGCAAGTAAGGCTACTGGCTATCCGATCGCAAAGGTCGCCACGCTTTTAGCTGTTGGTTTTAGCCTTGATGAGATTAAAAATGACATTACTGGCACACCAGCTAGCTTTGAGCCAGTAATTGATTATATCGTTACAAAAATTCCACGCTTTACGTTTGAAAAATTTGCTGGTGCTAACCCGCACCTTGGCACAGCGATGAAGTCTGTTGGCGAAGTTATGGCGATTGGTAGGACATTTAAAGAGAGTATCCAAAAAGCGCTTTGTAGTTTAGAGCGAGATTTGGGCGGATTTGACACGCTAAATTTAAGCCGTGATGAGCTAATTTACGGACTTAGAAATGCAAATGAGAAGCGAATTTTAATGGTAGCACAGGCATTTAGGGCTGGATTTAGCATAGATGAAATTTTTGAGTTTAGTAGGATTGATAGGTATTTTTTAAATCAAATCAAAGAGATTGTGGAGTTTGAAAACCGCATTGATATGGATATTTTAAACGATGAAAATTTACTAAGACTTGCTAAAACTATGGGCTTTTCGGATAAAAAAATCGCCCAGCTTATTGACCGAAAGGACAATTTAGAACTAAGCCAAAACGACATATTTTTTGCTAGAAACAAGCTTGGTATAAATTTAGAATATAGCGAGGTTGATACGTGTGCTGGGGAATTTAAGGCGCTCACACCTTATCTTTACTCAAGCACAAACATCACAAAGCTACCGCAAAAAGATGAAATTTCAAATGAAAAAAAGGTGATGATTATTGGCGGTGGTCCAAACAGAATAGGGCAGGGTATTGAGTTTGATTACTGCTGTGTTCACGCTAGTTATGCACTTAGGGATTTGGGCGTAAAAACGATAATGTATAACTGTAACCCAGAAACCGTTTCAACCGACTATGACACGAGCGATATTTTATACTTTGAGCCAATTGACTTTGAACATCTTCGCTCAGTAATTGAAAGAGAAAAACCAGACGGCGTTATCGTGCATTTTGGCGGTCAAACCCCGCTTAAATTTTCAAAACGCCTAAGCATTATAGGTGCAAAAATCATTGGCACAAGTGCAAGGACGATTGATATTGCAGAAGATAGAAAGAAATTTAGCGAATTTATAGATAAAATCGGCATTAAACAGCCTAAAAACGATACCGCTACAAGCGAAGATGAGGCCATAAGAAAGGCAAATGAGATAGGCTATCCGGTGCTTGTTCGCCCTAGCTACGTGCTTGGCGGTCGCGCGATGAGGCGTGTGCATAGCGAGGCTGAGCTGCGTGAATATATGAGCGAGGCGGTTAAGGTTAGTAACAACTCGCCAGTTTTGCTTGATAAATTTTTACAAGACGCAACCGAGCTTGATGTTGATGCGATAAGTGACGGCAAGGACGTTTATATCGGTGCGATAATGGAGCATATTGAAGAGGCTGGAATTCACTCAGGCGATAGTGCTTGTATCCTGCCACCTCAAAGTCTAAGCGATGAGATGATAAAAAAAGTCCGCACTCAAACTAAGGATATCGCCCTAAATTTAGGTGTTGTTGGGCTTTTAAATATCCAGTTTGCAATATATGAAAATGAGCTTTATATGATTGAGGTTAATCCACGTGCTAGTCGCACCGTGCCGTTTGTAAGCAAGGCAACTGGTATACCAATCGCAAAGGTCGCCACTCGCGTAATGTGGCAGGGCAATTTGCGTGAGGCACTGAAATTTTACGATAAATACGGCGTTTTAACCGAACAAGATGGTCTTTTACTGCCAAAAACGCCAAAACACATAAGCGTAAAAGAGGCGGTTTTCCCATTTAATAAACTAACAGGAGCTGATTTAATACTTGGTCCAGAGATGAAATCAACTGGTGAAGTTATGGGCATTGCAAGCAGTTTTAACGTCGCATTTGCTAAAAGCCAAATCGCTGCAAATAACACTCTGCCAAGCGGTGGTAACGTATTTATAACACTAGCGGACGCCGATAAACCGCAAGGTGTGAGTCTGGCAAGAGAGCTTAAAAACTCAGGATTTAATATCCTTGCAACAAGTGGAACGCATAAAATTTTAAAAGAAAACGGCATAAACTCGGAGTTTGTCTATAAAATCAGCGAGGGTCGCCCAAATATTGAGGATAGGCTAAAAAATGGCGATATAGCACTCGTTATTAACACAAGTGATAGCAAATCAAACAGCGAAGACGGCAAAAAAATTCGTCAAAATATTTTGCGTTTTAAACTGCCATATTTTACAAATATAAGAGGGGCAAAAGTCGCTGTAAGCTCTATAAATTCGGCACAAAATGGTACAGCGTTAGAGGTTAGGAGTTTGCAGGAGTTCTTAAAAGATAATCTAGGATAAGAGTTGCACAAATTTGCTAAAAGCGATTTTTTTGGTGTCTTTATAACTATTTTAGGTGCGATACTTTGGGCTTTTAGTGGGGTTTGTGGGCAGTATATGTTTGAGCAAAAAGGCGTTAATGCTGACTGGCTGGTGTCATACCGACTGATACTAGCCGGTTTGGCACTTGTTATTTATGTGCTATTTAAGTCGCCAACGATAGTTTTGTTGCCACTTAAGAACAAAAAACTCCTGTCATATCTTATATGTTATGGCATATTTGGGCTTATGATGACGCAGTATACGTATTTTTGTGCCATTGAGCTATCAAACGCTGCGGTTGCGACTATTATTCAGTATTCTGCACCGACAATGATACTTTTTATAATCTGTTTTATTGAAAAAAGATTGCCTTTGGCAAAGGAAATTTTAGCACTCATTTTAACGATAGTTGGTATCTTGCTTCTAACAACGCACGGCGATATCGGCTCACTTGTTATTAGTAAAAAGGCTCTCGCATTTGCCGTCATTAGTGCGGTTGGAGTTTGTATTTATACTATTTTGCCAAGGCGTTTAAATCAGACCTATCCAATCGCTTTAAATTTGGGGCTAGGTATGCTACTTGGCGGAGCGATACTTGCTGTTTTCACTAGAGTTTGGCAATTTGATGGTGTTAATGATTTTAGCGGATATGCTGCACTTTTTGGTGTTGTTGTTCTTGGGACGATTTTTTCATTTGTATTTTATATGACCGGGGTTAAGCTTATAGGCGCGACAAAGGCTAGTTTAATAGCCTGTATCGAGCCAGTTAGTGCGATGATTTTTGCCTATTTTTTGCTCGGTGTAAAATTTGTTTTTTTGGATATAGTTGGTTCGTTTTTTATCATTTTATCGATATTTTTAGTTGCCAAAATTAAAGGAAATTCGTGATTTATTTAGCTCAAACCGACACAACGGCTGGTTTTTTAAGCAAAAATTTATTGGCTCTAAACACTTTAAAAAATCGCCCAGCTAGTCAACTCTGCCTTTTAACTACCGCAAAATTTAGCGAACTAACCAAACTAACCAGAGTGCCACCTAGACATAAGAATTTTGTTAGAAAGTCAAAAAAAACCACATTTTTATACCCTAATCAAAAAGCTACTCGTGTTGTAAAAGATTGTGCTCATGCTAAATTTTTAGCTGACTTTGACTGGCTTTACTCTACCAGTGCTAATTTACATAATATGAAATTTGATGAAAATTGGGCAAGAAAAGTTGCCGATGTGGTTGTTGATGATACTTTGTTTGAAGGACAGAGTTCTAAAATTTTTAAAATTTCAAGAGTCAAAATAAAAAAAATACGTTAATAATATATAATAAAAATTATCATTAGATAAAAATGTAGTATTTTTTATAAAAATATCTATATACCGATAAAATGATAAAGAATTTCAATATAAAATAATATCAAAATTTATATAAATTTGAAAAAACTAGCAGAAAATTTTAAACATAATTTTATTAAAATTGCTATAATATTACACGAAAATAAAAAGGATAATTTCTATCCTAATTAAAGGTAAAATTTTGAGAGTATATTTAGATAATAACGCCACAACTATGGTGGATTCTGAAGTTTTTGAGGCGATGAAACCATTTTTTTGTGAAAAATATGGCAATCCAAATTCGCTTCATCAGTTTGGCTCAGAAACTCACCCAGCTTTAAGAAAGGCTCTTGATGAGTTATATAAGGGCATAAACGCAAAAGATAGCGATGATATCGTTGTAACTTCGTGTGCAACAGAGAGTAATAACTGGGTTATAAAGGGAATTTATTTTGATAAAATCGCTACCGGCAAGAAAAAACGCGTTATAACAACGGCCGTTGAACACCCAGCTATACGAGCTACTTGCGAGTTTTTAAAAGGATATGGCGTTGAGCTTGTCGTGCTTGATGTAAATTCTCAAGGACTTATAACGCCAAACCAATTAAGAGAGGTTATGAGCGATGATGTCGCGCTCGTTTCTGTAATGCTTGCAAACAACGAAACTGGTATGATTTTTCCTATCAAGGAACTAGCAGCCATAGCACACGAATATGACGCACTTTTTCATACAGACGCCGTTCAGGCTATCGGCAAGATACCGGTAAATGTTCAAGATTTGGGTGTGGATTTTTTAAGTTTTTCAGCTCACAAATTTCACGGACCAAAGGGCGTGGGTGCTTTATACATAAAAGATAGCCAAAAGCTATCATCTTTGCTTCACGGCGGAGAGCATATGGGTGGCAGACGAAGTGGGACGCTTGATGTAGCGGGTATTGTTGGCATGGGTAAAGCTATTGAACTTGCTAACAAATTTATGAGCTTTGAGGGCTCTCACGTTAGACGTTTACGTGATAAACTTGAGGATGAACTGCTTAAAATTCCAGATGTAAGCGTTGTTGGTAATAGGGAAAATAGAGTGCCAAATACCATTTTAGCGTCAATTAAAGGCGTGGAGGGCGAGGCAATGCTTTGGGATTTAAATCGTGCTGGTATCGCTGCCTCAACGGGTTCTGCCTGTGCTAGTGAGGCACTTGAGAGCAATCCAATAATGGAAGCAATAGGAGCTGATAAGGAACTAGCCCACACGGCACTTAGGCTTTCACTATCTCGCTTTAACACCGAGGCAGAGATTGATTATGCGGTAGATGAGATTAAAAAAGCCGTAAAAAGGCTAAGGGCAATTTCAAGCACGTATGCCTCTTAATGTATGAAATTTAGAAAATAAAAGGATAAAAATATGGCAAAAAATGATTTGATTGGTGGTTCGATTTGGGATGAGTATTCACAAAAAGTTCAAGACAGGATGAACCACCCAAGATTTATGGGAGAGCTAACAGAAGATGACGCAAAAAAGGCAAATGCAAAGCTTATCGTGGCTGACTTTGGTGCAGAAAGCTGTGGCGACGCGGTTAGGCTTTACTGGCTTGTTGATGAGAAAACCGATAAGATAATTGACGCAAAATTTAAAAGTTTTGGTTGTGGAACGGCGATTGCCAGTTCAGATACGATGGCTGAGCTTTGTGTCGGAAAAAGTGTTGATGAGGCGGTAAAGATTACAAATTTAGACGTTGAAAAGGCTATGCGTGATGAGCCTGACACTCCAGCTGTGCCACCGCAAAAAATGCACTGCTCGGTTATGGCGTATGATGTTATAAAACAAGCCGCCGCAAACTACAAGGGTGTTTCGCCAGAGCATTTTGAGGATGAGATTATTGTATGTGAGTGTGCTAGGGTTAGCCTTGGCACGATTAAAGAGGTTATCCGTTTAAATGACCTAAAAACCGTTGAGGAGATCACTCAGTACACCAAAGCCGGAGCGTTTTGCAAGTCGTGTGTAAAACCTGGTGGACACGAGGATAGGGAGTATTATTTGGTTGATATCTTGCGTGATACAAGGGCTGAAATAGAGACTGAAAGACTTAAAAAACAAGCAAACGCAAAAGCACTTGGCGATGATATAGCTTTTGAGGAGCTTAGCGTTGTTGGTCAGCTAAAAGCGGTCGAAGCCGTTATAGACGCAGAAATTAGACCAATGCTAATGATGGACGGCGGGAATATGGAGATTATTGATATCCAAAAATCAAATGATAATATAGACATTTACATTAGGTATCTAGGGGCGTGTTCTGGCTGTGCTAGTGGTGCTGGTGGTACACTTTATGCGATTGAGAATGTATTGCAAGAGCAGTTAAGCAAAAAGATACGAGTAATGCCGTTGTGATTTTATCCCCAATAGTGGGGATAAAATTTAGTGACACTTAGTTGCAAATTTATATCCTAGCTTGGTTAGCTCATACACATCTTTATCCATAGTTTCGCCTTTTTGCGTCAAATAATCGCCAAGCACAATTGCACTTACGCCGTGGTCAAATATCTCATACTGTCTATCTTTTAGCACTTTTTGACGACCGCCAGCTATCATTATATGTGTATTTGGTAGAGTCTTTTTGGTATCATCAATGATCCTAAACGCCTCGCTGACGTCTAAAATTTTGCTACCAAGCCCAAGCCCATCGCAAGGCATATAAAAGTTTATAGGGCTAGAAAATGGTTCAAGTTTTTTAAGACTGTTTCTTAAGCTTATCCTATCATCTTCACTCTCGCCAAGTCCATAAATTCCGCCACAGCAAAGCTCCAGCCCGACACTTTTGGCGTTTAAATTTGTATCAAATCTCTCATCCCAAGTATGCGTGGTGCAAATTTTAGAAAAGAACTCACGTGACGTTTCTAGGTTGTGGTTGTAGCTAAAAACTCCAGCGTTTTTTAGCTCTTTTAGTTGTTCGCTAGTTGCCATACCGTTACAGGCGATTATCATTAGCTCAGGCACATTTTTGCTAACCGCGTGGGCGATTTTTGCGACTTTTTCCGTTTTATCATCATCTAGTCTCGCCCCACTTGTAACTAGGCAAAACCCAAGTGCCTTATTTGCCCTTGCTATCTTTGCCTCCTCTAGCACAGTCTCTACGTTTTTAATGTCGTGGCGTGTGATTTTGGCTTTTGAAATTTTTGACTGGGTGCAATACGCACAATCCTCGTCGCATATTCCGCAGCTTAACGAGCTTATTGCACAAAGCATTATGGTTTTAGGCGTCATTTACTTGCTCCTTGTGCTTACACTTAGGACATTCGTTAAATGTTCCTTTTTTAAGCTCTTTTTTTATCATCATCTCCCCGCACTCTGGGCATTTATGAAGCGTTGGTTCGTAGTTTGAGATAAAATCGCATTTTGGATAGTTTGTACAGCCGTAAAATTTGCCACGTCTCGAAAACCTCTCAACTATCTCGCCACCGCATTTTGGGCAAGGGACTTCAAGTTTTTTAAGCTCTTTTTTTGGCTTTTGATTTACGTCTGTCTGGTTTGTAAGATTGCGTGAGTATTTACATTTTGGAAAATTTAAACACGCGATAAATTTGCCAAATTTGCCACTTCTTTCAACCAATTCTCCGCCACAATCAGGGCATTTTTCGCCTATTGGAGTTGCTACTTTTAGGCTTTTTATACCTGTTTTGCCATCTGAAATTTTTTGCATAAACGGATGATAAAAGTCATTTAGAATTTTCTGCCAGTCGGCCTTGCTTTCGGCTATATCGTCTAGTTTTTGCTCAAGCTCAGAGGTAAAGTCGCTATCTACAATATCGTTAAAGTGCTTTTCTAGTACCTGCATCATTGAAAATGCAATGTCATTTGGTATAAGCTGTTTTTTCTCGATACGAACATATTCGCGTGAGGTTAGAAGCGAAATAGTCGGAGCATACGTGCTAGGACGCCCTATGCCTAGGCTTTCTAGCTTCTTTACCAGCCCGGCTTCTGAGTATCTAGCAGGCGGCTCTGTAAAATGCTCTGAGTCTTTTATGCTTTGCATTTTTAGCTCATCGCCAACGCTAAAATTTGGTAAAATTTTATCCTTATCAGCGTCGCCATAAACCTTATAAAAGCCATCAAATAGCACTTTTTTGCCACTTAGTTTAAACTCGCCGTTGTTGCTTTTTGCATAAACATTTTGCGTTTGGCTGATACTTTGGCTCATCTGTGAGGCCAAAAAGCGGTTGTATATCAGCGTGTAAAGCTTTAAAGCGTCTTTTTCTAAAAATTTAGCTGCTATCTCCGGAGTAAAATCTAAATTTGTAGGTCGTATCGCCTCGTGTGCCTCTTGTGCTCCCTTTGATTTTGTGGCATAGATATTTGGTTTTTGTGGCAAATACGCATCGCCATAGATATTTTTTATGCGCTCTCTTGCCGCACTAATCGCCTCTTTTGCGATATTTAAGCTATCTGTTCTCATATATGTTATGGCACCCATAAAACCAGAGTGGGTTTGCACACCTTCGTATAAATTTTGTGCTATCATCATAGTTTTTTTAGGGCTAAATCCAAGTGCATTACTAGCACTTTGCTGAAGTGTTGATGTCATAAATGGCGGATTTGGGCTTGTTTTTCTCTCTTTGCTCTCAATCTCACTTATGAAAAATTGCTCGTTTTTTAGAGTATCTACTATCAGTTTTGCCCTATCTGGGTTTTGTATGGTTAGTTTTTCTATCTTTTGACCATCAAAATTTATAAGCTCGGCCTCTAAATCTTTTTTGAAATTTGTATCAATGCTAAAGTAGCGAACAGGCTTAAATTCTTGTATCTCACGCTCTCTATCTACTATAATTTTAAGTGCTGCTGATTGCACACGACCAGCTGAAAGTCCTTTTTGTATTTTTAAATTTAAAAGCGGACTTAGCTTATATCCGACTATGCGATCTAGCAGACGACGTGCTTGTTGAGCATTTACGCTGTTCATATCTATGGTTCGTGGATTTTTTAGAGCGTTTTGTATGGCTGTTTTTGTAATCTCGTGAAACACGATACGAGGCAGACTGGTTGGCTCTTTGCCTATCGCGTTTGCAATGTGAAAGGCGATAGCCTCTCCCTCTCTATCTTCATCGGTTGCAAGATATATCTCATTTGCGTTTTTTGCTAACTCTTTTATCTGCTTTACTATGGCTGAGTGATCGCTACTGACGCGATATTCTGGTGTAAATTTCTCATCTTCTATCTTTATGCCAAAGCTTGTTTTTGGCAAATCCCTAATATGCCCTTTTGAAGCGATGACTTCGTAATCTTTATCTAGGAAATTTTTTATCGTTTTTGCTTTTGCTGGAGACTCCACGATGATTAAATTTTTCATTTTGGTTACCTTGAAATTTTTTGGCGTAATTGTATCAAAATTTTTAACATTAATGTAAGATAAATTTATTAATTTATAAAAATTTTATAAATCATAATGCTAATCATAAGCAAATAAAAGACTAAAAAACATCGTCTTAAAAGCACTTTATCGGTTTTGTGTGAAGTTTTTGTCCCGTAATAAACTCCTAGGATTGAGCTAACTCCAACGGCTATACCGCTAAAATAATCAATTTGCCCATTAAAAGCAAACGATATAAAGCCAGAGAGTGAGCTAAAAATAACAAAAAATAGTCCGATGCCAACTGCGTCTTTTAATTTATAGCCTAAAAATCCAACCAAAATAGGGGTTATAAATACCGCTCCACCAACGCCAACGCTAATGGCTAGCATTCCCACACAAGTGCCTATTAAAAATAGTAAAGCCTTTGTGCCTTTTTCTTTGCCATCTTTTTCTGATGGTGAAAAAAATAGTTTTAGTAGTGAAAATATAAAAATTCCAAGCAGTATACTTTTAAGCACGATGTCTGGGGTTATTTTGACAATATAACCGCTAAAACTTGCTCCAAAAAGTCCACCAAGTCCGATAAACAGGGCGTTACCCACTTTTAAAAGTCCAGCTTTGTAGTTAAAATATGAGCCAAAAGCTGAGCTAAAAAGCATTTGCATAATGCTAATACCAATCGCCATTTTAACGTCATATCCAACAGCTAGTAAGAGCGGGACTATGACGGTTCCACCACCAACACCAAAAAATCCTGCAATAAAACCAGCAGCCACACCAAAAACGCCCAAAAGTGGTAGAGTATCCATAGCCTTTCCTATGTTGTTAAGTTAAAGGCGAAATTGTAGCTTAAAATTTATTAAATATTTATTTTTAAGAGCTTTTTATCTATAATGACTCAGATTTTTAGATAGGATGATATATGCTTTTAAACCAACCGATTTTTTACTACAAATTGATAAGACAAAAGTTTTTAAACAGCTACCTTGCTGAGGATAATTCACAGGTTATAATAGGTATTGATTGTGATTACATCGACTCTAAAAAGCACGACCTTAACGATTTGATGGTGTATTTTAACACAAACTCGCGCACTGACGCTCCATTTGCTGGGCTTTTTGGCGTGTTTGGTTATGAGGGTGTGCAGTATTTTGAGCGTGTTGGCGAGGCAAATTTATCACAATATGACTTTACAAAATTTATATACGCAAATGCAAATGCATATCTGCACTTTGATAAGATGAGTAAAATTTACACATTTTATGGTGATAAAGAAAAATATTATAACTTTTTAGAGAATTTAAATGATGTCGCACCTAAAAAAGATGAGTTTTGGTATCAAATTTCAACCGATCTTGATGATGAAGAGGAGCACTTTAAACGTATTGTAACAAAAGCAAAAGAGTATATACGTAGCGGGGACATTTTTCAGGTTGTCTTATCAGAACAGCTTAAACTACGCACAAATATGGATAGCCTTAGCTTTTATGAAGCCTTATCAAAGCTTAATCCAAGCCCATATATGTTTCATTTTCCTACACCTTATGGCGATATCGCTGGTAGTTCGCCAGAGCTTGTTTTTGAGATGAAAAACTCGCAAATTTTTGTCGCTCCAATCGCTGGGACAAGACCTCGCGGTAAAGACGCAAACGAGGATTTTAACCTACAAAACGAGCTTTTAAGCGACCAAAAAGAACTTGCAGAGCATAAAATGCTAATTGATCTAGCAAGAAATGATATAGGACGTGTTGCAAAACCTAAAAGCGTAGCCGTTAAAAACGCTATGCACGTGCAGTTTTTTGAAAGCGTAATGCATATTGTAAGCGATGTTTATGGACAAAAAAGAGATGAGGCAAGTGTGTTTGATGTAATTGCTAGTATTTTCCCAGCAGGAACGCTAAGCGGAACACCAAAAATTCGTGCTATGCAGATAATATCAGAGCTTGAAAAATTTAAACGAAACGCCTATGGTGGTGGGATAGGATTTTTAAATTTCAACCAAAATGCTATGATGGCTATACTCATACGCTCCGCATTTTTCGTACCGAATGGCGATGAAAACGATGTTTTTATCCAGTCTGGTGCTGGCATAGTTTTTGACTCAAATCCAGAAAGCGAATACGCTGAAATTTGCCACAAAAGAGCGAGTGTTTTAAAGGTTTTTGAGAAAAATTGTAACAACAAAGGAAACAGATGATACTTTTAATAGACAACTACGACAGTTTCGTTTTTAACGTTAGGCAATACCTAGAAGAGCTAAGCGATGATGAGGTGGTTTGCGTTAGAAACGATGAGATAAACATTGATGAAATAAAGCGTTTAAACCCCGATTTTATCGTGCTTAGCCCGGGCCCAAAGCACCCAAAAGATAGCGGTGTTTGCCTTGAAATTTTAAAATCAGACATCGCCGTGCCGATTTTAGGCATTTGTCTAGGTCATCAGGCGATCGGGCTTGTTTTTGGTGGAGCGATAAAACAGCTTGATACGCCACTTCACGGCAAGACATCACGCATTAAAATAATAGACGCAAACCCCCTATTTAACGAGCTACCGAGCGAATTTGAAGTTATGCGTTACCACTCGCTTTACGTTGATGATTTAGGAGAAAATTTAGAGCCACTTGCTTACAGCAGCGACGGCGTTTTGATGGCATTACGTGTGAAAAATCGTAACATTTTTGGGATTCAGTTTCATCCCGAGAGTTATTTTAGTGAATATGGCAAAAAAATCATCGCAAATTTTTTAAATATAAAGAGTAAAAATGAGCAAAAAGAGCCTGAAATTTTGGACTTTAAAGAGTATCTGAGAAAACTTCAAGAAGATAGAGTACTTGACGATAGAGATTTTGAACAAATTTGCAAAATTATCGCCAGTAAAAATTACGAAATTACACAACTTGCCGCCTTGCTTGTGCTAATTAGCGAAAAGAGCCTTTACCCAAAAAGCCTTGCGGCACTTGCTAAAAACATACTTTACTACTCAAACACATTTCGTGATGAGAGCGATATGATAGATGTTTGTGGCACCGGTGGCGATGGATTTAAGAGCATAAATATCTCAACGGCAGTTGCGTTTATTGTCGCAAGTTTTGGCGTAAAAGTCGCTAAGCACGGCAACAAAGCCGTTTCAAGTAAGAGCGGTAGCTCAGATGTGCTTGGTAGTCTAAATCTAAATTTAAGTGGCGATGTAATGGCAAATCGTGAACTTTTAAAACATAAAAACCTAGCCTTTTTTCATGCTCCGCTTTTTCATCCGCTTGTTGGC